>JAUQOT010000025.1 GCA_030550735.1 Patescibacteria group bacterium | reverse complement strand
CCAATAGATCAATCAAAGGTTTATAATTTTGAAAATTTTTTAGAAATTTTAAAAAATAACAATTTAATAGATGAAGAAGTTTATCCATTTATTAGCGAATCTTCTCGCGTTCCTGTTTTAGTTAAAACACCTGAAGGAAAATCAATTCTTACTTTTAGTGAAAGAAGTTTAGAAGAATTAATTAGAGATAAAGAAATAAGAGAATCAATAATTAGAGCTTACACTGATTTAAAAAACGGCTATCAAAATTTAGTTATTTTAGATATTCCAACTAATTTAAGAAATTTACTAAACTTAGATTTTTCTGAAGAAGTTGTAGTTCTATTAAGATTGAGAATAGATGAGAATAAATATTTACTCCTTCCAATTAATTTTCTAAAAAAAGAAGTTTTAGATAGGTTTTTAGATGAATCAATCATTAAAAATTTGCCAACTATCCAAATTGATGAAGGGGCTTCATTACGAGCAATTGGCCAAATTGTTGAAAATAACGATTTGGGATTCAAAATAGAAAGAACAAATATAATAGATAAAAGTGATTTATCTGGAAATAAAAAACCACAAAATAATACTTTGATCGTTTTTAAAAAGAGATCTCTTCCTAAAGAAACTAGATGGATTAGAGTGCTAGAATTAAGAAAAGACTATCCAGATCTTAATTCAAGTTCTCATTGGATATTTGTTTATAATGAAAGGGGTAAGTGCATTGATGTTTTAACTGTTCCCTTATCACAATTTTCAGATGAGATAAAAAATAGATTAAGATTTATTGAAGTTCATAGAGCTCTAAGGCATGATCTAGATCATTGGATAAGTGGGATAAATCAGAACATTATCGTAAGGTTAATTGAGAATGAAGAATTAATAGGAGAAATTTTTCAACATTTCTCAAAAAATACTACTCAACCATTTAAAAAGATAATTGAGGATTTAGAAATAATACTAGAATTACCAGACAAAGAAGGTATTAGTAAGGGGTATTTCATAAGAGGTTTTTTAAAAATTGAAACAAAAGGGAAAGGATTAAAAATTTATCCTGTAGAACTTTATAAATTAAATAATGGGAGGTTTTACGGATTTCTAAATATTGGAGCGGTAACAAGTTTTACTGGTTTAAATATAAGAATAAGTTTGTTGGCGCAAAGATGGGGATTAGATATTTCTAATATTTCTAATAAAAGTCTAAATGCTTTAAGAGGAACCTTTGTTTTTTCTAATTTCTTTAATAGACTGAAAAGGTTGGGTGTGAAACCTTTAGGAATAGTTAGTAATCTAAAACTCCCGGGTATTCTTGATATCTTAGGAGCTATAGAAACTTTTAGAGCAGCAAGAGAAAATATAAAAAAACAATTAGATGCGCAGAGTTTTTTAGATACTTTTCCTGAAAATGTAAAAAAATTAATACAAGAAATTAATATAGGATTTAATTTAAATTTTCCTAACGATTGGCGAATATATACATGTTTTGATCCCAAAGAATTACAAAAAGAACTAAATAGTTTTAAAGTTATAGTTAATCCACCTCTTATAATATCATCTGATATAACTCGATTAGGATTAGGACAAATTGATAATTGGTATGCTAATAGTGAAGATTTGGGATTGTTTATTTTAAAAGTGAAGGGAATGTATTATTTAGCGGTTTATAACCCAAATAATTTAGATCAAGATCCTCCTTTAAGGTACATACCTTTGCCGTCTGTTGATAAAATCGAGGAAGTTTTTAAATTTCCCTTAAATGATATGGACTTTCGTCTTACTAGCAAAAAACAAAACACTGGTCTTCCGATTATTGACGATATCTTAAAATTACTTACGAATGTTAGTGGTAGATTGTATTTTAGAATCTATGCTGGTATTTTAAAAAATGAAGATGGTTCAGAAAGAATTCTTATTTTCTTGGTTAGTGAAAATAACAAAGATATCCCTGTTAATTTAAATGAAGTTAAAATTGAAATTAAATAATAGTTAAAAAATTAACTCATGGAAGAAATATATTTTAAACAAGAAAAAAGACAAGAAGAAAGAAGGAAAATGAAAAAATTTCTTTTACGTTTTTTATCTTTTTATTTTGAAGCACTAAAAGAAGAAAATCAAAAAACAATACAAGAGTTACTAAATTCAGCGGGTGATATGAAAAATTTTCAGCAAATATTAAGCAATTCTTTTGATTCAGAAACAACCCATGAAATAATAAGAGCTTTTTTACAATCAGAAAAAGACACCTATATATTCTTTGAAGATATTGGGGATTTTATTTCCAATTTAAGAAATTATCTCCAAGATCCAAAATTTTTAGAAGAAGTTATAAATAATTTTAAGAGAATTTTAAGAAATTTAAATAATAAATGAAAATTTTCGCTGATCTTCATCTTCATTCAAAATATTCTCGTGGTTGCTCGAAAAATTTAGATTTAGAAAATCTAAACTATTATGCTAAATTAAAAGGCTTAAAACTTTTAATCACCGGAGATTTTACTCATCCTTTGTGGTTTAAAGAAATTAAAAGCAAACTAAAGGAAAAAGAAAGTGGTATTTATTCTCTTAATGATGATGTTTTTTTTATGATTGGCGGAGAATTAAGTTCTATTTTTAAAAGAAAAAATAAGGTTTATAGAATTCACTATTTAGTTATTTTACCAAATTTCGAAGTTGCTGAAAAATTTATCAAAAAATTAAGTTTTTATGGAAATTTAGCTTCTGATGGAAGACCAACTTTAGGTTTAGATGTTATTGAAGTAATGAAAATTCTTTTTGATATTTATGAAAAAAGCATTTTTATTCCAGCCCATATTTGGACGCCTTGGTTTTCTTTATATGGCTCTAATTCTGGTTTTGATTCAATTTTCGAAGCTTTTGATGATTACGTAAATTATGTCACTGCTGTTGAAACTGGTTTAAGTTCTGACCCTAACATGAATTGGCGAATTCCTGAATTAGATAATTTTTCAATTGTCTCTTTCTCTGACTCTCACTCGCCCCATCCTTATCGTATCGGAAGAGAAGCAACTTTATTTGAATTAGAAAAAATAACCTATGAAAACATTTATAAAGCCTTAAAAAATCCAGATGAAAAAAATAAAATTCTAATGACAGTTGAGTTTTTTCCTGAAGAAGGAAAGTATCATTTTGATGGCCATCGTCTTTGTGGGATAAGATTTTCACCAGCAGAATCAAAAAAACACAATTTTATTTGTCCTGTTTGTCAAAAACCATTAACTATCGGAGTTATGAGTCGAATAGAAATGCTTGCTAAAAGGGAGGAAAATTTTGTTGATCCACAAAGACCACCATTTAAAAAAACTCCAACTCTTATGGAAATTATTTCTCAAATCGAAAATTTAGATATTAATTCAAAAAAAATTAGCGAGATTTATCTAAAAGTTATTAATACCTTCAATTCAGAATTAGAAATTTTAATAGGAAATTATGACAAAGAAGAAATGGATGTTAAATTTCCTAAATTAAGGCGAGCATTAGAAAAAATAGATAAGGCTGAAGTTTTTTTAGATCCTGGATATGATGGTATTTATGGAAAAGTTATTTTAAAATTAGAAGAAGAAAAAGAAAAAAGATTATTTTAGATGTTTTTGGTCCATCTCGTTAAAATTTTAGTTTTAGATGATTTTTATTCCTTTTTAGATTTTTGGTTTTTTCATTTACCTCAAAAAATTTTTAGAAAAACTTTAGACTTTATTTATTCGATAGATGCTGATATAAAAATAAAATCCCATTTTAAAAACTTTTTTACGCCTTTTTACGGCGAAAAAAGTTTTATTTTGTTATTAGTCTCTATTCCCTTTAGAACATTAATAATAATTTTAGGTTCCCTTTTTTATTCAATAATCATAATTTCGTCACTTGTTTTAATTTTGGTCTTAACTTTAATTCCTGTTATCTTCTTTTTAATTTTTTTAAATATTTTGAACCATGGAGTTTTACTTAGAAAATAGTTATTTCAATTTAAATCCCTATTTAAGAATTGGTTTGAAAACAATTAAAAAAACCTTCGATATCTTATTTTTTCTTTTTACTTTAACTATTTTTCTCTTAATTTTATTATCAAAAGCGGCTCCAAATGAAAAAATAAAAATTTTAAGTGGTTTAGTTTCTCTTCTAATTATTGAATTTAGTCTTATTTATTTAAGAAAAAGAGGTAAAGAAGATCTTAGAAATTATACAAAGAAAAGAATTAACTTAATTAATTTTCTTAATGCTTCTTCACTAGAAACAGTTATTAATGCACTATCTCTAGCAGAAATTAAAAAAGTTAAAAATTTTAATCTTCTTTTCCTTTTAGAGCTTTGTTATTCAAAATCTATAAAAAAAACATTAAAGCGTCTAGAAGCTGAAAATATAACAAAAGAGATAAAAATTGAAACCGCTAAAGAGGATTTTGATCCTTTAAAAGGAAAGAAAATTTATTATGATAGTCTTTTTTTGATTTTAAAAAAATCTTACGAAAAAGCTTTATCTCTTGATTTTCCTTATATTAACGAGCAGATTCTATTTTTAGGTTTAACTTCTCTGGAAGATCCTGAAATCACAAAAATTTTGGAAAAGTTCGATATTGATAAAGAGGACATTTTAGTAGCAACTACTCAAGAAATATTTAAATCTCGTAGAGTAAATATAAACCTTTATCAACCTCTTTCCACTTTTCAAAAAGGAATAGAAAATAAAAGATTTTTTACATCTTTTATTCTTTATAAACCAACACCTAAATTGGATGCTTATGGTATAGATTTAACTCTTTTAGCTTGCAAACAAGGAATAGGTTTCTTGATTGGTCATAAAGAAGAGGTTAAAAGATTAATAGCTCTTTTAAGATCTTTAAAAACTAATATTTTACTTGTTGGCGAAGAGGGAAGCGGAAGAGAAACAATTATTTATCATCTTGCCTGGTTAATTCATAACGATTTGATTCCACAAGAAATTTCTGATTATCGATTAGTTAAACTAGATTTATCTTTGCTTTATTCAGAAAACAGAGAAAATTTCCTTAGTAAATTAACAGAAATTATTAAAGAAGTTGTAAACGCTAAAAAAATTATTCTTTTCTTTCCCGAAATTCATCAAATTATTCTTGAGCCCTATCTTAATGTTATGCAAATCCTTAATCCGGTTTTGACTTCAAAAGAAATAATTATTATTGCTTCAACAACTCCTTTGGGATATCTTCAAATGAATCAAAAAATAAATATTGATAGTTTTTTTGAAAAAATAGAGATAAATGAACCCAGTATTGAAGAATCAATTCTTCTTCTTACTCTTAAAAGTATTTTATGGGAGAAAATGAACAAAATTAAAATATCTTCAAAAGCAATAACAAAAGCCGTTGTATTAGCTAAAAACTTTTTAAAACAAAAACCATTACCCAAATCAGCTGAAGATTTATTAACTCAAGCAATAAATATAGTTAAATCTGAGGGTGGTAATTTTATTTCTCAAGAGTTAATTCAAGAAATAGTTGCTAGCTTAACAAAAATTCCAATTCAAAAACTATCAGAAGAAGAAAAAGAAAAAATTTTAAATTTAGAAAATTTACTTCATCAAAGAATTGTTAATCAAGAAGAAGCAATTAAAGAAATTGCTAGGGTTTTAAAAATTTATCGAGCTGGATTAGAAAAGAAAAAGGGGCCGATCGGTGTTTTTCTTTTTGTCGGACCAACGGGAGTTGGAAAAACAGAAACAGCAAAAGCTTTAGCTAAAATTTACTATGGTAGCGAAGAAAATATGGTTAGATTGGACATGGTTGAATTTCAAAATCCAGAAGACCTAGATAAATTAATAGGTTCAAAAGATGGGAAAATACTTGGACTTTTAACTGAACCTCTAAGACAAAATCCTTATTCTCTTATTTTGCTTGATGAATTTGAAAAAACTCATCCAACGATTTTAAAAATTTTCTTGCCGATATTTGATGAAGGACTAATAAAAGATGGTTTAGGAAGAGAT
>JAUQOT010000024.1 GCA_030550735.1 Patescibacteria group bacterium | reverse complement strand
GTATGTTGATTTGTGGTTAGATGTGAAAGCAAAAAAACTTAATCTTTCAGAAGAAGAAAGAAAAGAAGAGGAATCAAATTTATCAAAAGGTATCGAATTAATTGAAGAGGCTTTAAAAATTTTAAGTGAATCAAATATACTTCCCCACAGGAGAAAAAAATCTTTTTTAGAAACATATGTAGAGTTTATTCCCGGTTTAACTATAGAAGTAAAAGATCCAAAAGAAGGATTAAGTCATTTTTTTAAAGTATATCTTCTTCCTGCAGGTGGATTTATGGAAATCCCTGTTTATATGATAGGTGATCCTGGGGTTGAAATTATTATTTTAAACAGCGGAAAAAAATTAAAAATTGATAACAAAGAAGGTTCGTTATATTATGAAGTTGATGATCCTTCTTTTAATTTATTTAGTGTTTTTAGGAGAAATAAAGAAATACTAGAAAAAAACAAATATTTGATTATAACCCCAGATGGACGTGTAGAAAAAATACAAAATCAAAACCAAGAAAACGTTATAATAGTTGAATTTAGAAATGAAAATTCGATCTTAATTAGAAACAACACTCCAGAAGATGTACATGTTCGAATCAAAATCCCTCATTTTTTAGTTAGTTTCATAAGTTTTTATGATTAAAATTTTTTGCTGGGGGGCCTGGATTCGAACCAGGACCAAGGGATCCAAAGTCCCTTGTGCTACCTTTACACCACCCCCCAATGTTTAAAAAATCTTTAAATTTTTATCTAATTAAATTATAAAACAACCTCTATTCTAAAGTTATAAACTCTAAAACAGCTAATTCAATCGGAAGTAAAGGATGAGGCGGTTCTTTTCTCATTAAAGAATCAGCTTCAAAAAATAGTCTTAAAAGTTTTTTAAAACTATTTACATCACTCTTTTTACTTATTTCAATCATATAATCTACTATTTCCTTTGGTTTTTCGTTAATCAAATGTTTAGAAAAATCAGGATGAATCTTAATAAAAATAATTTCTTTGATTACTTTGATTAATCCCCTTAAAAAACTTAAAAGCTCAAAACCATTTTTATAGATTTCATGAAGAAAACTAAGGGCTGATTCAATTTTTTTTTCAAGAATTAAATTAATAAAATCAAGAAGTTGTTTAGTGCTTATTTGACCTAAAAAATTAGCAACATAATCTTGGGTTAATTTTAAATGGGGATTTAAACTTAGAACGACTTTTTCTAAAAGAGTTTCTGCATCTCTTAATGATCCTTCACTTTCTTCGGCGATTAGATAAAGTGCAGATTCATCAAAGGGAATTTTTTCGTTTTCTAAAATTAATTTTAATTTTTCAACAATTTGAGGATAGGATATTCTTTTAAAATCTAAACGTTGAAGGCGAGAAAGGATTGTTGGAGGAATTTTGCTCGGTTCAGTAGTAGCTAAAATAAAAACAACATGTTTTGGTGGTTCTTCAAGGGTTTTTAGGAGAGCATTAAAAGCTTCATCGGTTAGCATATGAGCTTCATCAATTATAAATACTTTATATCTTCCTTGAAGAGGTCTAAAACCTATATGCTCCTGAAGGTTTCTTATATCATCAATTTTTCGATGAGAAGCTGCATCAATTTCAATCATATCCAAAAATTTATTTTTATTCCAAAGATCACAAATTACACAATGATCACAAGCTTCACCATCAAGCGGCTGAAGACAATTTATTGTTTTAGCAAAAATTCTCGCTACTGTTGTTTTACCAGTTCCTCTTTCACCAGCGAAAAGATAACCATGAAGAATCTCACCTCTTTTAATTGTGTTTTTTAAAATTTTGATAATAATTTCTTGACCGATGACTTCGCTAAACTTTTTAGGTCGATATTTTTGATAATACATTTTTAGACTCCTTCTTCTTTGATTTTAATAATAAGCGGATGATGTTTTAATTTTTCAAGAGCCATTGTTTCAATTTGTCTAACTCTTTCTCTCGTTATACCAAAAATTTTACCTATTTCTTCAAGAGTATGTTCAATACCATCTTCTAGGCCGTATCTCAAACTAATTATTTTTCTTTCTTTAGGACTTAAATCTTGAATAGCTCTTTTAAGTTGTTCTTTTAAGACAACCAAAGAAGCATATTTTTCAGGAGAAACAGCATTTACGTCGGGTAAAAGTTCTTTTAAAAGCGAATCTCCCTCTTCGCCTATCGGTGTTTCCAAAGAAACAACATCTTGAAGATATTTTAGAAGTTTTTGAACTTTTTGGGTAGAGAAACCAATTTCTGTAGCTAATTCTTCGGGCGTTGGATCACGATGAAGAACAGCGCTTAATCTTTTTTTAACCTTATTGAGTTTGTAAAGAGTTTCAATAATATGAACAGGAAGTCTTACTGTTCGAGCTTGATCTGATAAAGCTCGAGTGATAGCTTGTCTTATCCAATAAGTAGCATAAGTTGAAAATTTTAGTCCTCTTCGCCAATCAAATTTTTCAACTGCTTTTGCTAAGCCAATATTTCCTTCCTGAATTAAATCAAGTAGGGTTAAATTTTTACTCTTTCCTATATATTTTTTAGCAATACTAACAACAAGTCTTAGATTTGATTTAATTAATCTCTCTCTTGCTTCCATATCTCCTTGAGCTGCTTTCTTTGCTAATTCTTTTTCTTCTTGGGGTGTAAGAAGAGGATATTTACCTATATCTAAAAGATATTTTTGGGTAGCATCTAATAACTCTTCGTTTCCTTCTTTAAAATATTTTTTTATTTCTTCTTCCGTAAGTTCCCACTTATTGGCAACACTTTGAATTTCTATACCAGCTGTTTCAAGTTTTTCATAAATTTTTTCTAATATATCCAAATTGTCTTGAATATTAGGAAAATATTCTAAAATTTCATCTTCAAGAATAAAACCCCTCTCTTTTCCTTTTTTGATTAAAAATCTTATTTTAGCTTCTAATTTTTTGTCTGTTTTTTTTTGCTTTTTAGGCATTTTTTTCTAGCTTTTTTAACTCCTTGACATAAAAATCTACTTCCTTTATTATTTTATCACATTCTTCAAAGGAGCAAAATTTGAGAGAATTTTTTAATTCTTCGATTTTATTTTTATAAAAGATTTTTTTTAATTCTTTTAATGTTTTGAAAAATTCTTTTTCAGGATTAATTTTAGTTTGTAAATAAAAATTTTTCATTAAATCAAGCTCTTGATAAATATCTTCACTTAAATTTTGCGATTTTATTTGCTCATAAATAATTTGATATTCTTGAGTTAAAAAACCATAGAACTCTTCATGAGGAACATTTAAAGGAAAAGAAAAAATTAATGAAACTATTTTGAGAGAAAGTTTATCTTCTAATTTTTGAGGAAAAACAAATTCTTCATCTGGTTGATAATAAATAGCAACACTTTCTTTTTCTATTTTTAAGTATTCTTCCATGATTAGTTCCTTTTTAATCTTTAACTTTTGAGAAAGAATGTTAAAAAATTTATCTTTAACGGAAAGTTCATAGAGCTTGATTTGTGGCAAAAAAATATTTAAAACTTCGTAATTTGTTTTCTTTTGGTTTAAGAGTTCATTTAAAAGCCAATCAAGAAAAATTTCTTTTTTGAGAGCGTCTAAATTTTTATTTTTTTTGAAATAATCACCCAAATCTTTTTCTGGATAAACAAGACGATAAACTTCAAAATTTAATTCTTTTGCCATGAGATGAGCCCTTAGAGAAGCTTTAAAACCAGCTTCATCATTATCAAAAGCTAAAACAAGTTTATTTGTATATTTTTTTAATTTTTTTAAATGTTCTGCGGTTAAAGAAGAACCAGAAACAGCAACTATATTTTTTAACCCGTTTTCAAATGACAAAATAAAATCCATTTGTCCTTCAACAATAATAACTTCTTTTTTTTCTTCAATATAATCTCGACTATAAAAAAGCCCATAAAGAAAATTAGATTTCTTAAAAAACTCTGTTTCAGGGGTATTTAAATATTTTGGAGCTCTTTCTCGGGGAGGATAAATTCTTCCTGTAAAACCAATTAACTCTCCATTTTCGTTTCTTAGAGGGAAAATTATTCTTCCTTGAAAACGATCATACCCCTCTTCATCAAGAAGGCCAAATTTTTTCATTTCTTCAATTGAATAACCCAAAGAATATAAATAATCCCTTAAAAAAGTACTACCAGGAGAATAACCAAGTTCAAAGAATTTTATTGTTTCAGTTGTTAATCCTCTTTCTAAGAGATAATCTAAAGCTTCTTTGTTATTTTTTAAATTTTCTTTAAAAAACTTAAGAGAAGCATAGTTTATCTCTAAGTATTTTTTTAAATTAGTTTTAAAAGTTTGAGGTTTAACTTCTAATCCATATTCAACTTTTAGTTTTTCGATAGCTTCTTTAAAATCAATATTTTCTATTTTCATTAAAAAACTTATAACATTTCCTCCTTCGCCACAACCAAAACATTTAAATATCTGCTTTTCCGGAGATACATAAAAAGATGGTTTAGTTTCTTTATGAAAAGGACAGAGTCCAGCATAATATTTTCCTATTTTTTTAAGTTTTACATATCTTTGAACAACATCTAAAATATCTATTTTATTTTTAATTTCATCAATAAGGCTCATTTATAGTACTCTTTCTACGTATTCTCCGGTTTCGGTATTAATTCGAATAATATCTCCTTCTTTTATAAAAAATGGAGCTTTAAATTCAAAACCAGTTTCTATAATTATTTTTTTGTAAGATCCTTGAACTGTATTTCCTTTAAAACCTGGTTCAGCAAAAGTAACTTTATATTCAACAATTTTTGGTAGTTCTACAAAAATTAAATTATCATCTTCATCAAAATAACCGACAACTTCTAAATTGTCCTTTAAATATTTTTCCAAATAATTAAAACTACTTCTTTTAAGTTCATATTTTTTTGCTTCGTTTTTAAAAAGAAATGCTTTATCACTTTTCCCTATATAAACCACTTTTCTTTTCTCAACCTCTAAATATTCTAAATCTTCATCAGGTTTAAAAACTTTTTCTATCCTTTGACCCGTTTGAATGTTTTTGAGAATTAAAGTAAGATTTGCTGATCCTCTTCCAAGGTGAGTGTGTTTAATATCAATTACTTGGAAAATTTTGTTTTCATATTTTAAAAAATCACCTTTATCAAAATCAATCGCTCTCATTTTCTAATTTTTCGAGAATTGAATCTAAATCGACCTTTTGTTTTTTTGCCTCTTTTTTAAATTCAACTTTAAAATTTTTTTCTTTTAAATTTTTAAGACTAATTCCACCAGAAGATCTTTTTTGGCAATTTTCACATATCTCTATTCCATCTTTAGAGATAAATTTCAAACCACATAATCGACAAATAAGTTCTTTATCATCAGTTTTTTTTGAATATATGTTTCTAATTCTCGCTTCAATAATTTCTCTTTTTAAAGTGTAACGAAGATGATTGTAAGCTAAAATTTCGTTAACATAATTAATCGTCGGTGGTTCTTCAAGGGGAAAGGTTTTAAAAAGAAAAGGTGGCGAAGGTTTTCCATCAACCAAAAGTTTTATATAACCATGGTAAGATTGTAAATTGATAATGTTTTCTAGAGGTATTTTTCTTTCAAATTCTTCATAGAAAATTTGAGCATCTTTAGCTCCGATTCGAAAAACAATTAAAGTCCCCACATTACCAAAAACTGCTTTAATTATTTCTTCATCGACTTGATCAAGATATTGATGAGCTAAAATAAGATTTAAACGATACTTTCTTGCTTCTGATAATATATTAATAAATAACTCGGTAGCAAAATTTTGAAATTCGTCAACATAGAGATAGAAATCTTTTCTTTCTTCTTCAGGAATACTTACCCTTTCCATAGCCGTTAAATAAAGCTTTCCTATTAAAAGACCACCCAAAAGATTAGCACTTTCTTCCCCAATTTCACCAATTGAAAGGTTAACTAAAAGAATTTTTCTTTCATCCATAATTTCTCTTAAATTTAAACTACTCTTCGATTGACCAATAATATTTCTAATTAGAGGATTATTAATAAATTGTCCTGTCTTATTTTGAATAGGAGCAACAGCCTCGGTTCTAAAAGTTAGATGATATTTTTCATATTCTTTTTCCCAAAAAGATTTTACAACCGGATCTTTAAGATTGCTTACAACTCTTTTTCTAAA
>JAUQOT010000003.1 GCA_030550735.1 Patescibacteria group bacterium | reverse complement strand
CGTGACCGCCGCCATTATTTCTTACGGCTGTTCTTATTTCTTCTGGCAACTGATTTAAATTCTTTAAAATTTCTTCTAATTCTAAATTATGAAATTCTGGGTATTTTTCTAAGGCTGAATTTAGATTATTAACATAACCTTGATGATGCTTAGTGTGATGAATTTCCATTGTCATTTTATCAATATAAGGCTCCAAGGCATCATAGGGATATGTAAGTGGCGGTAACTCATACGGATATTTCATTTTTAAAAAATAAATTAATTTTGACCGAATTTTTCAGAGTAGTATTTTAACTCATCAAACATACTTAACAAAAATTCTCTATAAGTTTCCTTTTCTTTCTCAAAATTCTGAACATTAGAAAAATAAACAGCATTTCTTAAGGGAATCATCGAAAGTTCAATACATACTAATCTTAATTGTTCAACCATTCTTGCGCCACCTAATTGACCAACAGAAACTCCACAGATACCGACTGGTTTATGAGCATATTCCTCATAAAAATTATCAAGCAAAAGTTTTAATTCCCCTGGAAAAGAATGATTATATTCTGGAGAAACTATAATGAAACCATTTGCTCTTTTAAAAATATCTGAAAGCTTTTTTCTTTTTACTTCATCCATTTCACCAGTAAAAGGAGAATCTAACCAATCTCGGGGTTTGATTAATTCAACTTCAAAACCATAATTTTTTGCTTCTTCAAAAACAAATTCAGCAACTTTTTCTGAATTAGCTCCTTTTCTTCCTGTTCCTAAAATGATAGGAACAAACATTATTAATTATTTTAAATTAAAATTTAATTAAATGAAAAAATATCTTTTGGGAACAAGCGAAATAATTTTAAAGGGAAAAAACAGACATTATTTTGAAAGAATTTTCATAAACAATCTAAAAACAAAAATTGGTTTTAAACTAGAAAAGATTGAAAATTGGGGAGGAATATTTTATTTAGAAGCAAAAGAAGATGTTTTAGAAGATTTAAAAAAAGTTTTTGGTGTTAAAACAATAAAAGAAGTTGAGGAAGTAAAAACATTAGAAGAAATTATTGATTTTTTAAAAGCAAAAATTGAAAGGGGTCTTAGGCTAGACTTCGAAGTAAAAAGAAGTGATAAAGATTATTCTTTGAATTCTTTTGAAATTAAACAAAAAATTATTAACGAATTAAAAAATTATTTTGTAATCGATTTTAAAAAACCAGAAAGAATTGTCTATATCTTATACAAAAAGAAAAAGTTTTGGGTTTCTTTTGAAAAATATTTCGGTTTAGATGGGCTTCCGGTTGGTTCAAGTGGCAAAGGTATTGTTCTTCTTTCTGCCGGTTTTGATTCACCAGTTGCAAGTTTTCTTTCAATGAAAAGAGGATTAAAATTATATTTTGTTCATTTTCATAGTTATCCGCAGACAGGATTAAATTCTTTAGAAAAAGTAAAAAAATTAGTTCGGATATTAAATGAATATAACTTGGGTTCGAAACTTTTTTTCTTAAATATTTTAGAACTTCAGAAATTTTATTTTTTAAATGTTCCTAAAAAATTTTTAGTTATTTTTTATCGAAGATCAATGTTTAGATTAGCTGAAAGAATAAAAGAAGAAATCGGCGCTGATGTTTTAATAACAGGTGAAAGTTTGGGACAAGTAGCTTCACAAACCATTAAAAATCTTAAAGTTATTGATGAAGCAGTAACTTCTCTGGTTTTAAGACCGTTAATTACTTTCAATAAGGAAGAGATAATCGAATTAGCAAAAAAAATTGGAACAGCAGAAATTTCAAAAGAACCATATGATGATTGTTGCTCATTGTTTATTCCCCATAGAGTGGAAACTCGTGCTAATTTAGAAAAAATTTTAAAGATTGAAAATGAAATTAAAGATAGGATAAAGGAGCTAGAAGATGAGATTTATAAAAATAAAGAAATAATAGTTTATAATTAGAAAAACAAATGGAATTTAAAAATCTAACAATTGAAGAATTTAAAAAACTTGTTTTAGAAAATGATCCGCGAAAGGTTTATGAAGAATATTTCAATTTTTTAAAAAAGGAAGATGAAAGAATAAAGGGATTTTTGTTTTTTACAGAGGAATTAGCTTTTAAGGATATTGAAGATCTAAAAAATAAAGACAAAGAAAGTCCTCTATGGGGAGTACCTATTGCTATTAAAGATAATATTTTAGTTAAAGGAGTTAGGTGTACGGCTGGTTCGAAAATTTTGGAAAATTATTTTGCTCCTTATGATGCAACGGTTATTAAAAAATTAAAAGAAAAAGGAGTGATTATTATTGGAAAAACTAATCTTGATGAATTTGCTATGGGTTCTTCAACTGAAAATTCTGCTTATTTTTCAACTTTAAATCCTTTTGATGAAACAAGAGTTCCTGGTGGTTCTTCGGGTGGCTCAGCAGCGGTTGTTGGGGGAGGTTTAGTTCCCATTGCTTTAGGCTCAGATACAGGAGGTTCAATAAGGCAACCAGCATCTTTTTGTGGAGTATATGGATTAAAACCAACTTATTCTTCAGTTTCAAGATATGGACTAATTGCTATGGCTTCTTCTTTAGATGTAATTGGACCATTTGCAAGAAGTTTAAAAGATTTAAAGCTCATTTTTAGATTAATAAGAGGTAAAGATTCCAAAGATTCTACAACACAAGATTATAAGGAAATAATTAAAGAAGTTAAAAAAATAGGTGTTCCTGAAGAAGCTTTTGGTTTAGGGGTTGAAGATAAAGTAAAAGAAATTTTTGAAAATTTCCTAAATAATCTTAAAAATCATTATGAAATTAAAAAAATTTCTTTACCTTCCCTACCTTATGCTTTACCAACTTATCAGCTTGTAATGACAGCAGAAGTTAGTTCTAATTTAGCTAGATATGATGGAATAAAATATGGTTTTTCTTATAAAACCGATAATCTTTTAGAAAAATATTTGATGAGTCGAGAGTTGGGGTTTGGTGATGAGGTAAAAAGAAGAATTCTTTTAGGAACTTTTGTTTTGTCTCACGGTTATTATGAGGCTTATTATCTTAAAGCCCAAAAAGTGAGAAGATTTATTTTTAATGATTTTCAACGAGCTTTTAAGGAGGTAGATCTTATTTTAATGCCGACCTCTCCAACTTTACCTTTCAAATTAGGAGAAAAAACTGAAGATCCTCTAGCTATGTATCTTTCTGATGTTTTTACTGTTCCAGTAAACTTAGCTTATCTACCAGCTATTTCATTTAATGCCGGTTTTTCCGAAGTTGAAGGTAAAAAACTTCCTGTAGGAATTCAAATAATTGCTAATCTTTTTGAAGAAGAGACAATTTTTAAATTTCTTGAAAATTTAGGTTTTAATTAATGCAACTTTTTGATTTAACAATTGAGAAGATTTTAGAGTATTTAGAAAAATTTCCTCCACCCAATTTTGAACCTCTTTTTGAAAATATAAAAACCCTTGTTTTTCTTTTGTCTCTAATTTATTCTCTTAATTTAATTTTGCTTTGGATATACTATGAAATTAAAAATAAAGATGAAATTGGTTTTTGGTTAGGAATTCTAAATCTTATAAGAGCTTATAAAAATTCTCAAAGGAAACTTCCAAGTTATGAAGAAATTAAAAAGGTATATTTAGAAAATCATAAAGAGGGAATTATTTTTTTAAGAAACTATTTAAATGAAATTTTAGAAATCTTGGGTTTTAGTGGGAGAAATCTTATCGAAAAAATTGGGTCTATTTCTGAAGAAGATCTACCTAATAAAGAAAATTTAATTAAAGCAATTAAAGCAATTAATATCTTAGAACAAAAAAGCAATCCTCAATTGACAGAAGAAGAATTTCAATTAATTTATTCGGAAATTGAAAAAGCTCTTTATTACTTAAATATTATCGATAAAGAAGATTTTCTGGTAAAGATCCGAGAGTAACATAAATTTCAAAAATTTTTCCTTCTCGCCAAATCTTCAATCTAACTGTTTCTCCTACTTTTCTTTTTCTTATTAAATTAGACAAAGAATTTTGTTGAGTTATTTTTTCACCGTTTACTTCTAAAATAATATCACCTTCTCGAAGACCAGCTTTTTCTGCTGGTGAATTGGGGATAATTGCTTTATCTGATTTTAATTCAGTATAAATGTATGCTCCATAGTCATAGGGTAAATTGAATTTTTTCTTTATCTCCTCATTAACTAAAATATATTTAATTCCCAAGAAGGGTACTTCAACTTTTCCTTTTGTTTTCAAATCTTCAAGCATTCTTTTAGCTCTATTTATTGGAATAGCAAAACCTATATTCTGAGCTCCGGAAACAATTGCTGTATTAACTCCAATAACTTCTCCATAAATATTAATTAAAGGCCCACCAGAATTTCCATAATTAATAGCTGCATCTGTTTGAATTAAATCTTCTAATCTTTCAATTTTTCCTGAAGCATCACTAGCGGTAATATTTCTTTTTAAACCAGAAACCACGCCAAAACTTACTGTATTTTGAAATTCGCCCAAAGCATTTCCGATAGCAATAACAAATTGTCCTAATTTAATATTATCAGAGTCTCCTAATTTTACCGGAATAAGTCCGGAAGCATTAATTTTAATAATTGCTAAATCATCAACGGGATGTTTTAAAAGAACTTTTGCAGGAAATTTTCGTCCATCATTTAAATATACAGTATATTCAGCTTTATCATCATCAACAACGTGCTTATTGGTGATAATTAAACCATCTGAAGAAACAATAAAACCAGTTCCTCCGCCAACTTCTTCTTTTTCATAACCCTTTTGACGATAGCGAGGAATTTGAAATTCAAATTGGAAAAATGGCTTTAATTCCGGAGGAATTTCAAATTCTTCAAAAGGGTTCGAGTAATATTTTTCAATTACAGGAACATATTTTGAAATAACAATACTTACAACTGAAGGAGAAACTTTTTCAACAACCGAAGTAATCTCTTTTTCAAGATAAGGAAGAAGAACCAGGGATGGATTAGGGGTTTGTTGGGAAACATTAAGAAAATTAGGTGTTGAAATAGATGAAGTTACAATTTTAGGAGGATTAAATAACTGTTTAAAAATATTTTCCCAAACAGCATTTGTCTGAGCTAAAATTTTTGAAGAACTAAATAAAACTAAACCTAAAAAAATAAAAGTCAAAAAAGTAACTGTAAGATAAAAATTTTTCATTTTATTTATATTTTAATAAAAATTCTTTCAAAAGATAAACGACTTTGTCTAGATCTTCTTTTTTTGTTTCTCTTCCAAATGAAAATCTTAAACTTCTTCTAGCTCTTTCTTTATCTTTAAATACTTCACTAACCATATAACTTGGTTCAGCTGCTCGAGATTTACAAGCTGTTCCTGGTGAAACACAAACCCCGTTTAAATCAAGATAAAGAAAAATATCTTGAGCTAATTTTGAAGGAAAATAAAGATTTAAAATTTTTGGTGATGAGTGTTCTAGATTGGTATTAATTTCAAAATTTATTTTTTCTTCTTTAAGACGATTAATAAAATAATCTCTTAAGTCGAAAAATTTCTGTTTGTTTATTTCTTTCTCTTCTTCGGCAAGCTCCATTGCTTTAGCAAAACCAACAATTAAGGGAACAGCTTCGGTTCCTCCCCTTAAATCGAATTCGTGACCTGAACCAGAAATAAGTCTTAAAATTGGGGTTCCTAATCTTAGATACAAACAAGCTATTCCTTTAGGACCATAAATCTTATGGGAAGAAAGGGTCATTAAATCAACATTTAATTTTTTAATATCTAAATCTTCTGTTAAACCAGCTTGAGCAGCATCAGAATGAAAATAAATTCTTAAAGACCTTTCTTTATTAATTTTTAATAAAATTTCACCTATTTCTTCAATTTTTTGACGATTACCTAGTTCACTATTAATATAATGAAGAGTAACAAGGATGGTGTTTTCTTTTATATTCGAAACAATTTTCTGTGGAGAAATCAATCCATCTTTTTCTGGATCTAAATAACTAACTTCAATTATTTCTAAATTTTCAAGATCAGCTAAAGGATCTAAAATTGACGGATGTTCAATTGTTGAAGTTATGATGTGTGGTTTTATTCCTTTTTTAAAATAGAAAAAAAGCACTAATCCTTTTATAGCCAAGTTATTTGCTTCAGTTGATGAAGAAGTAAAAATAATTTCTTGAAAATTATCAGCATTTAAAATTTTTTTTATTTTTTCTCGAGATTCATCAACAGCTTTCAAAGCTCTTTGGCCTGCCGAATGTAAACTAACCGGATTAGCAAAAATTTCACTAAAATATTTTTTCATCTCTTCAAAAACCTCTTCTCTCAAAGGAGTTGTTGCTGCGTAATCAAGATAAATCATAGTTAATAGATTTATCGATAAGTTGAGATAAAAATTTAATTGTTGCTTCGATATCTTTTTTTAAAAGAAAATAATTACTGGAGTGATAACCAAGAGTTGGTAGCAAGATAGTTAAATCAACATAAGGATGAAACCGAACAAATCTTCCTGACTCAGCAGAAACAAGATTAAAAAATAAACTCTTTTGAAAATCAAAACTTTTAAGAAGATTTTTTATTTTTTCGCTAAGAAGATAATTTTTTCCAGCATAAAAAACAGCTGGACCTTTACCTAAGATTGGATAATTATCAATATATTTTTCTGATTTAAGGCTTTTGATATTAGCTGGGCAATAATCCAAAATAAAAATAAAATCGGCTTTAAACTTATTTGCCAAATAATCTTCAGAATAACAACCATGTTCTTCGCTTGAATAAAAAAATACGCCGATTTTTTCTTTCACATTTTGAGGCAAACTCAGATAAGTTTGAATAATAATAAAAATAGATACTCGATTGTCAATAGCAGAAGCAATAATAAAATCCTCAGTTTCTTCATAATCACGTTTAAAACTCCCAAAACATCCTTCTTTTATTTTAAATTTTTGATAAACTTCTTCTCTATTACAAGCCCCAATATAGATTGATAAATCTTCTATTGATAAAGATTTGTTTTTCATAAATATATTAGAATTATTAACATATCCTAGAATCTTTTTTCCATCTTCATTAACTATCTCCACCTTCTGATAAATTAAATGATTTAAAAGCAAATTTCCCACGGGAAAAAAATTTAAACTACCATCTTCATTAATTCCAACAATTTCAAAACCAACCTCATCGTAATGGCACCCCAAAATAATTTTTGGAGTTTCAAAATTTCCAATAAAGATTGTATTTCGACTGTCTATTTTATAATTAAGGCCTAAACTTTCTAAAATTTTAGAAAGTTTTTTAACAAAATAAAACTCATTTCCAAAAATTCCTATTTCATTTACCAATTCTTTCAATATTTTAAAATCCGTTTTCATTTTTTTAATTATTTTACTACTATTTAATTACTTTTTATATCTTATTAAACAAAAACTATTTTAGAAAACCAAGATAAATAAGCTCATCAATTATCTCCTTAGGAATGGGATTTTTTAAAGAACTAACACCGGGATAGCGCCAAGCCGAGATTATCTTTATTTTATCATTTTCTTTTTGAAACATAAGCCATATTTCTTGATTCCACGTTTTTTTCTTTCCAAGTTTTTTAATTTTAGTTGGTTGCATACAAGCAATTGTGTTTAAAGCAATACCTTCTTCTATTCTATAGGGATTTTTAAGTATTCTTTTTAATCTTTGTTTTGATAATCTATAAAATTTGATTTTTTCTTCAGCGTGCTTTGTCCAGATAATTTTCATTTTTGTGCCGCGGGAGGGAATCGAACCCCCGACGCGTGGCTCTTCAGGCCACCGCTCTACCACTGAGCTACCGCGGCTTATATAATATAATTTATTTTATCAAATTTTATGAAGCTTTTTTAATTTGAGATGATTCTTTTAATTTCTTCATCCTTTCTTGGTGTTCCTGAGTGTTTAACAAACCACATTTTTTATATTTTTTTCCACTTCCACAAGGACAAGGATCATTGCGTCCTATTTTAGGAGTTTTAATTTGAATTTCAGTATTCATAAAAATTTGGAGGAAATGATATCTCAAAGCATTATTAAAATTTAAAAAGGCATTATATGCTTCTTCTTTAAAAATAACAAGAGGATCTTTGTGAGCATAAGCTTGAAAGGAGGTTGATTCTCTTAAATGTTCTAAATAATGAAGATGTTCAACCCATAGATAATTATAAGTATTCAAAAGAATATTTCTTAAAAAATCTAAGAAACCATCTTCTAAGTTTTCTTTAAGAAAGTTAAGCTTTGCTTCGAATTTTTTCTTTATTATTTCCTTATCGGTTTCATTAAAAACATATTTTAAAATTTCTTCGGACTCATTTAATATTTTCTCAAATTCATCTTTAAGATAGTTTTCAAGATTTATTAAACCAAAAAGAATTTTTCTTCTTTCACTATAAATCTTTTCTCGTTGAGCATTTATAACATTATCATACTCTAATAAATGCTTTCTAACATCTAAATAATAACCTTCCACTTTTGCTTGAATTTCTTCAATTGTTTTGGTTATAATAGGATGTTCGATTTCTAAATTTTCATCTTTGTTTAAATTAATTTTTTCTAAGATTTCTTTTATTCTTTCACCACCGAAAATTCGTAAAAGATCATCTTCTAAGGAAATAAAAAATTGAGTTTCACCTGGATCTCCTTGTCTTCCTGATCTTCCCCTTAACTGATTATCAATTCGCCGAGCTTCGTGTCTCTCGGTTCCAATAACAAAAAGCCCACCTAATTTTCTAACTTCTTCGGCTTCAAGGGGGTCTGGTGGATTTCCACCAAGTAAAATATCAACACCTCTTCCCGCAATATTAGTTGCAACCGTTACTGCCCCTAATTTACCAGCTTGAGCAATAATTGCTCCTTCTTCCTCATGATTTTTAGCATTTAGAACTCGGTGAGGAATTCCTTCAGCTATTAACATCTTTGAAAGTCTTTCATTGTTTTCAATTGAAGTTGTTCCTACTAAAACAGGTCTTTTTTGTTTATAAAGTTCCTTTATTTTTTCAACAACAGCTTTATATTTGGCCTCTTTGGTAAGAAAAATTTTATCTGGATGATCTATTCTAATACATGGTTTATTAGGAGGGATTTGAACAACGTCTAAATTATAAACATATCGAAATTCTTCTCTTGAAGTCCAAGCTGTTCCCGTCATTCCTGAAATTTTCTTGTATTTCTTGAAAAAATTTTGGATAGTTATACTTGCGATTGTTCTTGATTCTGGTTTAATTGTAACTCTTTCCTTTGCCTCTACTGCTTGATGAAGACCACCTGACCAACGACGGCCGAACATAAGTCTACCTGTAAATTCATCAACAATAATTACTTCGTCATCTTTGACTATATAATCTTTATCTCGATGATAAAGATAATTAGCAATAATTGCCTGTTCAAGATGATGGGTTGTTTTTAAATCTAAGGTTTCATAAGGATTATAACCTAAAATTTGTTCTAATCTGTTTAAACCTTCTTCAGTAAAATAAATCCTTCTTGATTTTTCCTCAATAGTAAAATCAATATTAGGCTTCAATTTTTTAGCAAGATTATCGTAAAAAATATAAATTTTGGGATCTTCAATTTCATAACCACCAATAATTAAAGGAGTTCGAGCTTCATCAATTAAAATACTATCAGCTTCATCAACAATAACAAAATTAAGATCTCTCACTTGAACGACTTCTTCAGGCGAAAGAGCTAAATTGTCTCTTAAATAATCAAAACCAAATTCATGGTTTGTTCCATAAGTAATATCGGCTAAATAAGCTGATTTTCTATCAATCGGCCTTAAATATTCATGAAAAACCTTAAAGGAACCTAGAAGATCTCTTTTCTCATCTTTTTCTGTTTTAACAAATGATGGATCATAGATAAAACTTTGTTCATGAACTAAACAGGAAACCGATAAACCAAGAAAATAATAAATTTGTCCCATCCAAACTGTATCCCTCATTGCTAAATAATCATTAACAGTTGCAATATGAACACCTTCACCAGAAAGAGCATTAAGATAAGCAGCTAAAGTTGCTGTTAGTGTTTTTCCTTCACCAGTCATCATCTCAACAATCATCCCTTTATGAAGACCAATTCCTCCTAAAAGCTGAACATCAAAATGTCTTTGACCTAAAGTACGTTTAGCAGCTTCTCTTACAGTAGCAAAAGCTTCAGGCAAAATTTGGTCTAGGGTTTCTCCTTTCTTGATTCTTTCTTTAAATTCAAAAGTTTTATTTCTTAAAGCATCATCACTTAATTTTTCAAAATCTTTTTCAAGAGCATTTATCTTTTCAACAAGAGGTTTCCATTCATCAAGATAACTTTTAAAAATAAAAGAAAAAATTTTCTTAAGCATTATTTAGAGTCAGATTCGATGGATTCGATTCTTACAAGCCAAATTTCTTTTTTATATCCTTTCTTTTTGCGATAACGAGTTTTAGGTTTATATTTCCAAACTAAAGTTTTTATTTTTTTTCTTTCAACTAAACTTCCGATAACTTTGATATTTTTTAAATCGTCTTTATTAACAAAAAAATTGTTATCATCAGCATAAAAAATCACATCATTAAAAATAATTTTTGGATTTTCTTCTTTTTCGTAAGCTTTAATTTTCTCTATTTTAATTTTATCTCCTTCTTTAATCAAATATTGTTTTCCTCCTGTTTCAATAATAGCTACCTTCATTTTTTAATAGAAATTAAAAAAATAAATTTTTAAAGCAAGAAAAAAATGAAAAAGAATGTAAACATAATTTATTTTAACAAAAAAATCCTTTTTTAGCAAAAAATAAAAAAGAAGATTAGCTAATTGAAAAAAAGTTAAAATTAAAATGACCTGCCATAAACGCGAAGTTGGAAGAATAAGAGAATTTTCCCAATTTTTACCCTTATAAATTATGATATAGGTTTCTCCTTGAAAATAGATTAAAAGCCAAATAAAAAACGGAAGGAAAAAGAAAAGTACTTTAACGATTTTTCGAAGATAAATCATTTTTATTTAAACTGAGCTAAAACTAAAATTTCTTCGGCTATTTTCCGAGCAGCGTGTGGTTTATAAAAATTTAAAGCATTTTTACCCATTTTTTCTTTTAATTCTTCATCTTTTAAAATGCTTTGAATTAAATTTAAAAGAAGATGGGGTTTGACATTTGCTTCTTCTAAAACATAACAAGCTCCAATTTTTTGTAAATAATAAGCATTTTCTTTTTGATGTGATCCAACAACATCTTCGGGTAAAGGAATTAATATGCTTGGTTTACCTAAAGCAGCAATTTCGAAAATTGAACTTGAGCCAGCTCGAGAAATGATAAGATCTGACATTTTCATCAAAATTAGATTATCTTCATTATTTAAAAAAGGAAAGGCTTTATATTTTTTTTCTTCTAAAGGAGAGTTTCTTCTAATAATTCCCAAAGCATAAGAGTAAGCTCCTTGGAAAAATTTTTTTCCCGTTAGATGAACGACCTGAGAAATTTTTAGAAGTTGGGGAAGAATTTCAATAATAATCTCATTTAAAAACTGGGAACCCTGAGAACCACCCAAAATAAGGATTATTTTCTCATCTTTATTAAGATGAAATCTTTCATAATCTTCTTGAGTTATTGGTGTATAAATTATTCTCTCATCAATTGGTTGACCAACAATTACTACCTCTTTTGAAGAAAAATACTTCTGAGCTGAGGGGAAAGCTAAAGCTACTTTCCGTGCAAATTTAGCTGAGATTCTATTGGCTAAACCAGGCACAGAATCGGAATCGTGAATTAAAATAGGTATTCTAAAAAACCAAGCCGAAAAAACAACCGCTATCGAACTTGGCCCTCCTTTTGAAAAAAGAACATCTGGCATTAAAAGAAACATATAGAAAAAACTAAGAAGAAAAGAAAATGGTGCTTTTAAAAAATCAAAAAAATTTTTAATATCAAAATATCTTCTTAATTTGAAACTAGGAATAACATAAACCTTTATTCCTTCTTCTTCCATTAATTTTTTATCAAATGGTTCTCCGCCAATATAAAAAATTTCGATTTTGAAGTTCTTTTCCTGACTTATTTTTTTTAGTTCACGAGCAACAAAAATAAGAGGAAAAAAGTGTCCTCCGGTTGCTCCGCCAGTTAAACAAACTCTAATCTTTTTCATTGTTTCTTAAATTATAATATAATCAGAGTTAAATGAGTATTTCGTTTAAAAACATTACGTTTTTTTTTGTTGATCTTTTATCTTTCTTTTTTTCACTTGTTGTAGCTCTCTTTCTTCGACATTTTCTAAATTTTAATTTAGAAATTTTAAAACAACATCTTTTTCCTTTTGGAGTTATATTTATTTTCTGGTTTTTAATTTTTTATATTTTTGAACTTTATGATTTTAAAAAAATAAGCTTTTTCAAGGAATATTCGAAAAACTATTTAACTGCTGTTTTGATTTCTCTTTTGATCACTGTTTTCATGTTTTATGCTTTACCAATTTTTTCTATTGCTCCTAAAACTTTGCTTTTAATTTTTATTCTTATCTTCGTACCTTTAAATTTAGAATTAAGAAATTTTCTTCTTGAGAAATTTGCTAAATTAACTTTTAAAAAAGTTGCTCTTATTGGTATGGATCGTGATTTTGATGAGATAGAAAAATTTTTAGAAGAACATAAGTCTTTAGGGATAAAAAAAATAGAAAATTTTAGAAATTTAGGTGAGATAATCGAAACCGATGATTATGATGTTTATATTGTGAGTAATGAATTGCTTAGAGATGAAGTTTGGTCTAATAATCTTTTAAAAAAATTGTTAGAGGGAAAAATGTTGGTTAGTTCTTTAACTTTTATAGAAAATTTTCTTTATAAAATACCGGTTGATGCCATAAACGAAGAATGGGTTCTTAGTTATCTTTATTCTCGTGATGATTCTTATGAAATTTTAAAAAGATTTATCGATTTATTAATTGCTTCGATTGTTTTTGCTATTTCTCTTCCTCTTTGGCCATTTATTATTCTCGGTATAAAGATTTCTTCTCCAGGTCCAGTATTTTTTAAAGACAAGAGAGTTGGAAAAAACGAAAAGGTTTTTACTCTTTATAAATTTAGAACAATGCATGAAATAAATTACAAAAAACCGGAAGAAAAAGAAATTTTTGGTGTAAAAAGGGGAGATGAACGCGTTTTCTGGTTTGGTAAAATTTTAAGAACTTTACATTTTGATGAATTTCCTCAACTTATAAATGTAATAAAGGGAGATATAAGTTTGGTTGGACCACGACCTGATACTTCACTATTTTACGACTACTTAAAAGAAAAAATTCAAAATTACCGTTTAAGAACTTTAATTAAACCGGGAATTACTGGTTGGGCACAAATTAATGAAAAAACAGGAGATTCGGTTGAAGAAGCAAAAGAAAGATTGGCTTTTGATCTTTATTACTTAAAAAATAGAAATATAATTTTAGATTTACTTATTATTTTAAAAACCCTAAGAATCTTATTAACTTTCTGGGGCAAGTAATTTAGAATATTTTCCTTTTTTTCCTAAAAAAGCATCTTTGGCTGAATATTTAAATTGAAAACCAAATTTTTTAATTTTTTCATTAGAAACAACTATCGGAAAAGAATAAGAATTAATTGAACCTGGGCTTGTAGGAATTTTTCCCCAAGAAAGATACCAAAAAATCTTAAATAAAATTTTAGCTAATGAATAACCTAAGGTAATTGTTTTTTTATTTAAGATTTTTGCAATTTCTTCAAAATAAAGAAAATCATCTGGAGCAACATTAAAAATAAGAAATTTGTCCTCAAAATCTTTAAAAAGAAAAAAAATTATTGATGAAACAGCGTCATCCTCATGAACATATTGACGTAAAGAATTTTTTGAGGTTAAAGGAATAATTGGTGTTAAATTCTTTAAAAACTTTAATAGTCCGCCTTTTTTATAAATTTTTTGAGCAAAAGGGCCGGTTACCGTAGCTAAACGAAGAATAATTATCTTTGTTTCAGGATTTTTTTGACTGAAGTCTTTAACCATCATTTCCATTTCTATTTTTTCTTTTCCATAAAGATATTCATCTTCTTTTAACTCGTCTTCCTCTTTGAATGGTTTTAAGGGATTATTTGTTTCTTTAGCACCATAAACCGCAATTGAACTAGCAATAATCAATTTGTTAACTTTATTTTTCGAAGCAAAATCAAGAACTTTTTCTAAACCTACTTTATTTTCGTAAATATGCTTTTTTAACTCCCAAGGCAAAAAAGGTCTTCGAATATGAAAAGCCAAATGAATAATTGCATCAATACTTTCTTTAACATCACTCTCCCAATCATCAACTAAATTTTTTTTAATAAATTTAACTTTTTTGTTTTCTTTAAGTAAAAATTTAGGATCTTTGATATCAATTAAATAAATTAATTCGATATCTGGATGATTACTAAGTTCATTAGTTAACATGCTACCGATATAGCCACTTCCCCCTGTAATAATGATTTTCATTTTCTAAAAGAATTAATAAGACCTAAACTGAAATAAATAGCTAATTGACTTGAGGCTCCTGAACTAAAAAAAGGAAGAACAACTCCTGTAGGAACAAAAAGTCCAAGATTGGAAAAAATATGAAAAGATGTTTGGGTAATTAACCAAGTAAAAACACCCAAACAAAAAGCTCTTTTTTCGATTGACGGATTATCAAAACCAATTTTTAAAATTCTTAAAAATAAAAAACCATAAAGAGCTAAAAGAAAAATTGAACCAACGAAACCAAATTCTTCTGCATAAATAGAAAAAACAGAATCATTAAGCATTTTGGGAAGGGGTAAATATTTAGCTTCTGATTTTCCTAAACCTTTACCCCAAAAACCTCCTGAAGAAATTGCGATTTGAGATTTTTCAAGTTGAAAAATTTTTTCTTTAAAAACAGCTCCACCAGTAAAAAAAGAAAGAATTCTCTCTTGACGATAGGGCCAAAGATAAATTCCCAAAAAAACAAAAAATAATCCTATTAATATTATTATTGAAAAGTATTTAAAAAGATAAACCTGTTTTTTAAAAAAAATTAAAGAAGTTGCAATTAAAGATAAAAAAATAATTAAGGAGTTTGTTCCTGCTGGCTCAAAAAAAATCGGTATGATTATTAAAAAAATAAAAATCAACGAAACAAAAATCAAGAAACGGGCTGAAGCTAATGGATTAGAGCTCAGAAGAAAAACAAGAACCAAAATGGCAAATGGTTTAATTAATTCAGCCGGTTGAAAAACAAAAAAACCCAATTTTATCCATCTTTTGGCATTATTTATTTCAACACCTAAGGGTGTCAAAATTACTAACCAAAGAAAACTAAAAAAAACAATAAAAGCTATAAAAAAGAAAACTCGATTTTTATGAAAATTATTACCTAAAATATGTCCAAGAAAAAAAAATATCCACCCCAAAATAAAATTTTTTATTAAAAAATCGTAGAAATAGGCAAATTGATCTCCTGTTTTAATTAGGGAATAATAAAGCGAAGTACTAAAAAAATTTAATAAACCGAGAAAACTTAAAATTAAAAGAGGAATAAAAAGATAAACATCAAAAGAAATTAATTTTGAAAACATAAATTTTAATTTTATCTTTTATGCCACTGAGGGGCTTTTCTTGCTTTTTTAAGTCCATATTTTTTTCTTTCAACTTCTCGAGGATCTCTTGTAAGAAAACCAGCTTTTTTAAATTTAATCTTCCATTCGGGATTAAGTTTTACTAGAGCTCGAGCTAAACCATGCCTAATAGCTTCTGCTTGGCCTCTTAGTCCACCTCCTTTTACTACAACGCTAACTTTATAAGAATTATAGGCTTTTATTTTTCTTAAGGGAGCGTTTACTATTTTTGTATATTCAATTAAATTATGAAAATATTCGCGGTAATCTCTATTATTAACAGTAATATTAAAATCTTTAGAAGCAGTTTTTTTGGAATTATCATAAATTCTAACGCGAGCAGTTGCTTCTTTTCTTCTTCCAATTCCTTCAATATATTTGTTTTTTCCAATAGTTGGAAAAATTAAACTCTCTGGTCGTTCTTCTTCGGATATTTGTGGTTCTGTAACTAAAAATTCTTCTTTTTGTTCGTTAATCTTCATTTTCTTCTAAAATTTTAATTCGCTCGAGTCTTTTTTTTCTTAATTTATTTTTAGGAAGCATTCGACTAATAACTAATTTTAAAGTCTTGAGTGGATTTTTTTGCCAAAGAATTTTCAAAGGTATTTCTTTTAAATGACCAATATAACCGGTATGTTTATAAAATAATTTTTGATTAAATTTTTTTCCGGTAAATCTAACTTTATCTAAATTTTTTATATAAACAAAAATAGGAAAATCTTTACTTGGATCATAATCAACTCTTTTTTTTCCTTGTAAAACAACAGCAATTTCCGAAGCTAATCTTCCTAAAGATTTGTTTTGAGCATCAATAATTACTTTTTCTTGAGTCATAAAATAATTATAACAGATTAAACCTCTCTATTTCAACTTATGAATCTCAAAATCTTTCAATTTGCTTTTGTAAACCCAAAGTTCATAAGTAATCTTCTTAGGTAAGGGAATTCTTAAAATAGGCTTTATTTTGTATGGTCTTTTTCTTTCTTTCTGAACCTGAATTAATCTTAATTCATTTTTATTAAGAGCAATGATATCAAAAACACCAAAAATGTCTTGGGAGAAAAATTTTATCCTAGCCGGTCTCCAAACTAAATATTTCTTCTTTTTAAGAATTTCGAATGCTTTTTTTTCAATTCTTATACCTCTTTTCCTTTTATTTATTTTTTTCATCTTTAAATTTTTCTAAAATACTAAAGACTTCTTGAGCTTCTTTGAACTCAAAAGAGGGAAAAAATTTTAATTTAGAAGGCAGATGACGAAGATAGATGCTTTTTTTTATTTCATTTTTAATTTCTTTTTGAATTTTATTAAAATAAGAAATTACCTCTTGGATCATCTTTTCAGGAAAAATACTTAAATAAATTTTCATAACCCCCTTTCGTTTCGGCAAAGAAATATCAACAACCGTAAAAAAGATATTATGAAAAATATTAAACTTCATAAGAATTTCTGAAACTTTTTTAATAATTTCAAATCTTCTTCTTTCTTTCATCCTTAAACTTTAATAACCGTAGGAATAATAAGAGGTCTTCCGCCTGTTTTTTGATAAATAAAATCAGCGATTTCTTCTTTAAGATAATATTTAATTTGCTCTTCTTGAATAATTGGAGCTTCGTCGCCTAAAAATTTAATGTTTCTTTTAACTATTTTTTTAATCAGATTATTAATTTCTTGTAAGAATTCCTTGTTTTCTTTCAAATAAATAAAACCACGAGATATTAAATCGGGAGATTTTTTTAATTCACCAGTAGTACTATCAATTGTCACAATAATCGCCAAAAACCCTTCTTTAGCTAAATTTTGTCTATCTCTTAAAACAACACTTTCAGCTGTTCCCAATCCTAAACCATCAACATAAACTATACTTGAAGGTACTTTTTCATGGGTTCGATAAATTTTTTCCGGATTCATTTCAACAACATCGCCGTTTTGAGCAATAATAATTTTATTTTGGGGAATTCCAAGACTTAAAGCTATTTCTTCAACAGCTTTCATCATAAAATATTGACCGTGAATTGGCATAACGTATTCTGGTTTTGTAAGATTAATAAACAATTTAACTTCATCAGCAAAACCATGACCTGAAGCATGAATATCCATCATTTGATAATGGATAACCTTAGCGCCTTGTTTAAGAATATCATCTTTTAACTCTTGAACCAATCTTTCGTTTCCCGGGATAATTGAAGAAGAGAAAATTACAGTATCATTATTAATTAATTTAAAATAACGATGTTCACCATTAACAATTCTCATTAAAGCCGAACCTTCTTCAGCTTGAGATCCTGTACAAATAATTGTTACTTGGTGAGGCTTAAGTTTAAATGATTCCTCTGGTTTAATAATTGTTCCTTTAGGCATTTGTAAATATCTTAATCTTCGAGCAACTTCAACATTTACTCTCATTGTATGACCATCAATAACAACTTTTCTTCCATAAATAGCTGAAAGATAAATTAGTTGTTGAACCCTTTCAAGTAAAGAAGCGAAAGTTACGGCAATAATTCTTCCATGAGCTTTACGAAAAATTTCTTCTAACGACTCCATAATTTTTCTTTCTGAAGCAACAAAACCTGGTTGATAAGAATTTGTTGAATCAATCATCAAAAGCCTAACACCTTTTAAAGAAAGTTTAACAATTCTCGAAAGATCAGCTGGTTTATCAAAAAAGGGAGTAAAATCAATTTTAAAATCACCAGTATGCATAATATTTCCGACAGGTGTCTGAATAAAAAAACCTACTGAATCAGGAATATTATGATTAACATGAAAATAATCAATAACGAAAGAGCCGATTTTTAAAGTTTGGTATCTATCCTTTCTAAATTCAACAACTTCTAATTTTGGTGAGTTAGGAAAATCTTCTTGGCGCTTAAGAATTAATCCTTTTGTAAGTGGAGTAGCATAAATAGTTGGATTACCAAGACGATCAATTAAATAAGGAATAGCGCCAATGTGATCATAATGTCCATGAGTAATAATAATTCCAACGATTTTATCTTTATTCTTTTCGAGATATTCAACATTAGGAATAAGGAAATCTACACCGGGCATTTCTTCAAAAAATGGATAACCCAAACCAACATCAACAATTAAAATTTCTTTATTATTAAGTTCAAAAGCAGTCAAATTGCGACCAACTTCTTCTAAACCTCCTAAAGGAATAATTTTTAAAACGCCAGTATAAACTCTTTTTTGTTTGCTTTGCTGAGATCTAGCTTTAACCTCCTCATAAATAATTTGTTCTGTTTTATCCATTGATGAGTTAATTGATTGAATTTTTGACCCTTTGGGCAGGGAGGGATTCGAACCCTCACGGCTTAAAACCACAAGGACCTGAACCTTGCGCGTCTACCAATTCCGCCACCTGCCCTATTCGCCTATCAGTAAATCTAGAATACTTAAAGAAACTGTATCGATAGTTGCAGTTGCTTTTAAAATTTTTCTCATCGGTGTTGTTGTTAAATTACTTTCAATATTAATAATTCTCAAACTTGGATCAGTTGTTGTTTGAACTGTATAAAGAAAATATCCCTGAGGAAGGTTAACTCTTGCTGATGTAGTTGTAAAATTAGGAATATTATTAATTTGATAAAGAGCATAACGAAGGCCACTTATTTCTAATGAACTTAAATTTATAAATTTTCTAAAAATATAACCAAAATTGTAATTAAGGCTTACGAGATTTAATAATATTATAATCAAAAATCCAAAAAAAATCAAAATAATTCCTAAAAAACCCAGAATAACTTGACCTTTTTTCATCTTACTTAAATGGCAAACTAATAACCGTTGAATAATCTATTCGAGAAAGATTTTTTTCATCAATTAGCGAAAAATCGACTTTAAAAGAGGAATCTATTGGGGTAAATTTAAGTTCATTAACATTTACTTGAGGGTTCGAGACTCTTTCAATCTTGGTAATGTTAAAATTTTCATCAGTTTGAGCTAAATAAACCTGCCCTTTATCGCCATCAAAAAAAATCCAACCAAGAACATCGTTCCAAGCAAATCCCTTAAGATAACCATTTTGATTAATTACTTTAAAATTGCTTGTAGAACAAACACCCAATTCCTTGCAATTAAAAACTAACCAACCAATTATATCATTATAAGCAAAACCTCTAAGTTCGTTATTACTATCAAGACAAACACCGTAAATTGATTCTCCAGTATCAGTATTTCTAAATTTTATCCAACCTATTTGAGGTGACCAAGCATATCCAGAAAAAGAATACAAAGAAGTGATATTTTGAGATGAAGAAATTGAACAATTAGAAGATTGAATAATATTAACACCATAATTATTTCCGTTTAAACTAATACTTCCGATTCGAGGATTAGAGATAAATCCTTCAATTTTCATATTCTCAAAATTGAGTTTAACTTCTGAAGTTTTGAAGAAGATACTTTTTTTATTGTTGAATTTATTAAAAATAATCTCCCAATCAGTTATATAATCAATTTTCTTGCTTTGGTTTGTTTCTGATTTCAAAGTTAAAACAATATTTCTTGCTTCACGAGTAATATCAATTGTTCCTTTTGTTGTTGAATAATAATTTAAAGTGTTTATTAAAAAGGGGAAAACTATAATTCCAACAATACTGAAAACACCAATAAAAACAATTGTTTCTAGAAGAGTTAGGGCTTTATTTTTAAAAACTGACATTTAGTTTAGGTAGGAGAAAATAATCTTCAAAAACAAGATTTTGATATTCTCCTACTATTTTAATAAATTTTATATTAGAATTACCCGAAAAATTATCTATCAAGAAACTAAAAATATATTTTTCATTCCCTATATTTACTTCCTCTTTTCCTTCCTTTATTTCCCAACCAGTTGTTGTTGAAACAAGATAATAGTTGGTCGAGGGTATCAAAGCATTTAAAGAGTTAAAATCTTTTTGAGCAATACTAATTAAAGCTGATCGATATTTTTCAAATCCTGAAAGGGCTATCCCCTGATTAATTTGAGAATATCTTTGAGCACTTAAAATTGAAATTAGAGCTGAAGCGAAAATTCCTAAAATAATAACTATTAGACCGAGGATAAGAACAACTTCTAAAAGAAGTTGACCTTTATTTAACATTAACTCTTGTTTGAATTATTTGTTCTCTAATTTGTTGAGGAACAATTTCATAATGAGAAAATTCTTGATAAAAATAACCTCTTCCTTGAGTAAGAGATCTTAAAATTGTTGCATAACCAAAAAGTTCAGCAAGTGGAACTTTAGCTTTAATAACTTTAGCATAACCCCTATCTTCTACTTCTTCAATTTTAGCTCTTCTTGAAGAAAGGTCACCAGTTACATCGCCAACAAATTCTTCGGGAACAGTAACCTCTAAATTCATAATAGGTTCAAGAAGAACCGGATTTCCCTGTTTAACTCCTTCTTGAAGAGCGATGGCTCCGGCAATTTTAAAAGCTAAATCAGACGAATCAACTTCATGATAGGAACCATCATAAAGGATGACTTTTATATCAGTTACAGGATAACCAGCAATAACTCCTTTCTCCATTGCTTCTTTAATTCCTTTCTCAACAGCGGGAATAAAATTATCAGGGATAATACCACCTTTAATGGCGTTAACAAATTCAAAACCTTTACCTCTTTCTAAAGGTTCAAGTTTAATAACGACATGTCCGTATTGACCTCGACCACCACTTTGGCGAATATATTTTCCTTCAACACTTTCAACTGGTATGGTGATAGTTTCTTTATAAGCAACTTGTGGTTTTCCAACATTGACTTCAACTTTAAATTCTCTCTTTAATCGATCAACCATAATTTCCAATTGAAGTTCTCCCATACCTCCTATAAGAGTATCACCAGTTTCAGGATTAACCGTTACTCTGAAAGTAGGATCTTCATCGGCTAAAGCTTTAAGAGCGACTCCCATTTTCTCTTGATCCTGCTTGGTTTTTGGTTCAACCCTCATCCAAACTACTGGCTCAGCAAACTGAATCCTTTCTAACTGAATTGGATGTTTAGGATCACAAATTGTATCACCTGTTTTTAAGTCTTTACCTCCAATGATAGCTCCTATATCCCCAGCAAACATTTCATCAACTTCTTCGCGATGATTAGCATGCATTCTTGCAATTCTTCCGATTCTATATGTTTCTCCGTTTGTTGTGTTTAAAACAGTTGTTCCTGATTTCAGTGTTCCCGAATAGATTCTAAAATAAGAAAGAGTTCCAACATGAGGATCAATCATTATTTTAAAAATCAAAGCACAAAATGGTTCTTCATCTTTAGGATAACGAATTACTTCTTCGCCAGTAAAAATATTAATGCCCTTTACTGGTGGAAGATCGACTGGCGAAGGTAAAAAATCAACAACTCCATCTAAAAGAAGTTGAACACCTTTGTTTTTAAGAGAAGAACCTACATAAACTGGAATGAAAAGATATTTGAGACAAGCTCTTCTAATAGCTGTTCGAATATCATTTTCGTTAAAATTTTCTTTAAAATATTTATCCATAAATTCATAATCACTTTCAGCTAATTTTTCTAACATATAATTTCGCCACTTCAAAGCTTCTTCTTTTCGGCTCTCTTCTATTTCTTTGTAAACTACTTTTTCACCTTTTTCTCCTTCAAAATATACTTCCTTCATTGAAATTAAGTCAATTACCCCACAAAAACTATCTTCCTGACCTATAGGTATTACCACAGGAACAGCATTTTTTGTTAGTTTTTGGTGAATTGAACTAAGAGCATCTTCAAAATTGGCTCCAATTTTATCTATTTTATTAATAAAACATAATCTAGGAACATTATATTTATCAGCTTGGTGCCAAACTGTTTCTGACTGAGCTTCAACTCCCTGAACAGCATCAAAAATAACTACTGCTCCATCTAGAACTCGAAGGGACCTTTCAACTTCAGCTGTAAAATCAACATGACCAGGGGTATCGATAATATTAATTTTGTATTCTCCTTTAATTCTTTCTTCTCGAGTTTCTGCTTGTTTTAGATAACTTTGAGTCCAAAAACAAGTAACGGCAGCTGCAGTAATAGTGATTCCTCTTTCTCTTTCTTGGGGCATCCAATCAGTTACCGTTGTTCCTTCATGAACTTCACCAATTTTATGAGAAATTCCAGTGTAATATAAAATCCTTTCTGTTGTGGTTGTTTTTCCAGCATCAATATGAGCTATTATTCCTATATTTCTTGTTTTTTCAATAGGATATAATCGGGGCATTTTCTTGAAAAAACATTAATTTTTGACTTTTATTCTTGTGGAGGTTTTTTCCGATTCCACCAACCGAAATGAGCAAAAGCTTTATTAATTTCTGCTAATTTATGTATTTCCATCTTTTTCTTATAAGCATCTCCTTCTTCATTGGCTGCTAAAATAATTTCTTCAGCTAATTTTTGAAACATGGGTTTACCTTTTTTGTTTCTTGCTGCTTCAATAATCCATTTAATTGCTTTAGAAATCCTTCTTTCGGCTCGAACTTGTCTTGGAACCATAAAAGTAGCTCCACCAACCCTTCTTGGCCAAACCTCTAAAAGAGGAGCTACATTTTTAATGGCGTTTTGAAAAACTTTAAAAGGTTCTTGTTTTGTTTTTTCTTCAATAATTTTCATCGCTGTATAAAAAATTTTTTGAGCTTTAGTCTTTTTTCCGTCACGCATCAAATTATTAATAAATCTTGTAACTAAAACACTATTATAAACAGGATCAGGATCCCAATGTCTTTCAATTTTAATTCTTCGTCTAGGCATTATTCTTTAGGTTTTTTAGTTCCGTAAAGCGACCTACCTTGTCTTCTACCTTCAACACCAGCTGCATCGTAAACACCTCTAACAATATGATATCTAACTCCAGGAAGATCTTTGACTCTTCCTCCTCTTACTAAAACAATTGAGTGTTCCTGAAGATTATGTCCTATTCCGGGAATATAAGCTGTAACCTCAATTCCGTTAGATAATCTTACTTTAGCAACTTTTCTTAAAGCGGAATTAGGTTTTTTGGGTGTCATGGTGTAAACTCTAATACAAACACCTTTCTTAAAAGGTGCTGGAGCATAGTAAAGTTTTCTTCTAAGAGAATTATAATTATAAAGCAATGCCTTTGCTTTTATCTTAAATTTTCTTTTTGTTCTACCTTTTCTTACTAGTTGATTAATTGTTGGCATTTTTTGTGAAAAATAAAAAAATAATATAAACGAGACTAATTAAAATTATAAACTAATTAAAATTATAACATACAATCAATGGTTTTTTAAATACTTTGCCCGGGGTGGGATTCGAACCCACACGCCCCGAAGGGCGGGAGATTTTGAGTCTCCTGCGTCTACCATTTCCGCCACCCGGGCGTTTCATAAAAAATTTTACCATATTATTAATTTTCCTCTTTTCCTTCTAATTCCAATATTTTTTTGGGTTCATATTCTGCTCCCGTTTTTTTTAAAAACGATTCAAAAAGAACTATTTTGTTAAAAACAACTGACCAATTAAGATCCTTTTTAATTTGTTGGTTTATTTTATTTTTTAATCGACAAAGATTGATATGAGGCAAAAAGTCTCTTTCTTCTCTTTTATAATTAATTTTTTCACCATTTAACTTTTCTTCAAAAATTTTTTTAAGTCTTTCAAGTCGATCATCTTTTTCTAAATATAACCATATCATAAAATTTTTTCCGGGCGGAGCAAAATCGATTTTTTTTATTTTTAAAAAAAATGGTTTTTTAAATTCTGAATACCCCCAAGGAAATTCATCAAAAATTTTTTCAATTTTTAAATAATCTTCAAAAACTATATGTCCTAAAAAAAGAATAGTTAAATGAAGAGAATCAAGGGGTATCCAATTAATTTTTGTTTTTAATTTATTGTCAATTTCTTCTTCTAAATTCCCAATTTTCTTTTTTAAACCATAAGTCAGAGGAAAGGCAATAAAAAGTCTGAGTTTCATTTTTGTTGATTATTTAATTTAATTTGTTTCTGTTTTTTAGAAGGTAAATCTGTTATATCTGATAATGTCTCACCAATAACAATATTTTCTTCACCTTTTATATCTACATCGCCTATCAAAAAATAAATATTTCCCTCTTTTAAAATTTCAAATACGTTTTCATAAACTTCTGGTAATAAGAGAACCTCAATTGAACCAGTAAGATCTTCAATTTCTAAATAAGCAAAGGGTTTTTTGTTTTTGTTAATTTTTCTTTCAATATTATTTAAAACACCAGCAAAAGAAACTTTCATTTTGTCTTTAAGTCCTAAAATTTCTTTTATTTTTTTTACTTTATTATTTAAAAGTGGAGCATATTCTTCGAAAGGATGTCCTGAAAGATAGATACCCAAAAGTTCTTTTTCATAGAAGTAAATTTCTCTTTTGCTTATTGGCAAAGATCGATTCAAAATAAGATCGTTATTTTTTGAACTAAACAAACTTTTACCTCCAATAAAATTTCTTGTTTTATTTAAATATTCAATAATTAATTCTAGATTAGAAATAAGAACTTCCCGTGAATGAAAACGATCAAAAACACCTGCTTTTATTAAACTTTCCAATGATTTTTTATTAAGATCTTTATGTTTAACTCTTTGCAAAAAATCAGCAAGTGATTTAAATGGTCCATGATTTTTTCTTTCTTCTTCAATTGCTTTAATAAGAGGCACGCCAACATTTTTAATTCCTCCTAAACCAAAACGGATTGTTGAAGAATTAACAATTGTAAATTCAAAATTGCTTTCATTAATATCTGGTGGCAAAATTTTAAAACCATAATTTTGTGCTTCTTTTAAATAAAGATAAATTTTATCTGGATCGTGACCTTCGTGAATTAAACAAGCAGTTAAAAATTCTATCGGAAAATAGGTTTTAATATAACCTGTAATATAAGCTAAAATAGCATAACAAACACTATGACTCTTATTAAAACCATATTCTCCAAATGGTTCTATTAATTCCCAAATTTTAAGAGCGGCGCTTTCATCTATACCATTTTCTATCATTCCTTTAATAAGTTTTTCTTTTAGTTTTTGAAGAAGATCAACTTTTTTCTTTCCAACAGCTTTTCTTAGAGTATCAGCTTCACCACCACTAAAATTAGCTAAATCTCTTGCAATTCTCATAAGTTGCTCTTGATAGATAAGAATTCCATAAGTTGGTTTAAGAATCGGTTCAAGTCGAGGATGAAGATAGGTAATTTCTTCCTTTCCAAATTTTCTTCGAGCATATGATGGGATAAGTTTAACTGGACCTGGACGATATAAAGCAATAACCGCTGAAAGTTCTTCAATGCTTCGCGGTTTAATCAATCTTAAGGCATTTGTCATTCCTCTGCTTTCGAGTTGAAAAACACCAATTGTTCTTCCTTCTTCAAGGGTTTTATAAACATTAATATCTTTCATCTCTTCGTCAATTTTAATTTCCCTTTGATGATTTTCTTTAACTAATCTCAAAGCGTCTTCAATAATTGATAAAGTTCTTATACTTAAGAAATCTATTTTTAAAAGACCGAGTTCGGTAACAGAATACATGTCATATTGAGTAATTATTCTTTCTTCATCTTGAGGAGCTCTCTGAAGGGGAACAAAGTCTAAAATCGGTCCAGGAGTAATGATAGCACCACAAGCGTGAACCGACGCATGTCTAATTGTCCCTTCTAATTTTTTTGCAATTTGATAAATTCTTTGATAATTTTGATTTTCTTTTAAAAGTTTTTGAATATCGGGTAAAGATTCTGCTTCTTCTAAAGTTAGTTTTGCTGGTATGAGTCTTGCTAATCTATCAACAAAAGAAAAAGAAAAACCAAGAGCTCTTCCTACATCTCTAACAGCTGCTCTTGAAGCCATTTTTCCAAAAGTAATAATCTGGGCAAATCTATCTTCGCCAAATTTTCTTTTTACATATTCAAAAACAAAATCTCGTTTGGTATCAGAAAAATCGATATCAATATCGGGCGGTTCAATTCTTTCCGGATTTAAAAACCTTTCAAAAAAAAGATCATATTTAAGAGGATTAACCTCAGTTATTCCTAAAAGATAGGCAACCAAGCTTCCAGCAGCTGAGCCTCTTCCTGGTCCAACAAAAATTCCCTGGTTTTTAGCCCAATTAATAATATCTTGGACAATAAGAAAATAACCAGAAAAACCTAATTTTCTGATAACTTCTAATTCGTAATTCATTCTTTCTTTTGCTTGATCATCATCAATTAAACCTCTTTTTCTTAATCCTTCTTCGCTTAATTTTTTTAAATAATAAAATTCATCATCTCCATCTTCAAGGGGATATTTTGGATATCGATAAACCCCAAGTTCTAAATTTAAATTACATCTTTGAGCAATTTCTAAAGTATTTTCAATTGCTTCCGGAATATCCTTATAAAGTTCAAAAATTTTATTTTTGTCAGCTAAAGAAAAATCATCATTTTTCATCGAAAGCCTATCTTCCTCTTCAATATCTTTTCCTTGCTGAATTGCTAAAAACACATCATGAATTTCACTATCTTCTGGAAAAGTATAATGAACATCATAAGTGGCAACAATTGGCGTATTTGTTTCTTTTGCTAAATTAAGTAAAAGCTTTTTAACTTTTTTTGAATCTTCAACATTAGGATGATAATTTATTTCTATATAAAAATTATTCTCGCCAAAAATTTCTTTATATTCAAAAACTTTCTTTTTTGCTGTTTCATAGTCACCAATTAAAAGAAGCTGGGGTATTTCTCCATTAGGACAACCAGAAAGAACGATTAAGCCCTTATTATATTTACGAAGCAAATCTTTATCAACACGAGGTTTATAATAAAAACCTTCAAGATGAGCATAAGAAACTAATTTTAATAAGTTTCGGTAACCTTCTTCATTTTCAGCTAAAACCGTTAGGTGATAACTTTTAGAATCTACTTTAGGTACTTTATCAAATCGACTTCTTTTTGCTAAATAAAGCTCGACGCCAATTATAGGTTTTATGTCGATGCTCTTGGCTTTTTTATAAAATTCAATAACTCCATAAAGATTCCCATGATCAGTAATAGCTAAAGCTTCATATCCAAGTTCTTTGGCTCTCGCTAAAAGATTATCAATTTTGTTAAGACCGTCTAATAAACTATAATGAGTATGAACATGAAGATGAACAAAATCCATTTCAAAAAAATTTTACCTAAATTACTTAAAAACAAAAAAGATTGGCGTGTTGAACATTTTTTAGTAAATAATTTTAAAACAGTTCTAAGTATTGATGAAGCTGGAAGAGGTTCGCTGGCTGGCCCGCTTTCGGTTGCTGGTTTTTTTATCGATAAAACTTCTATAAAAATATTAACAAAAAAGAACTTAAAATTTGAAGATTCGAAGGACTTAAAAGAAGAAGAAAGAATTAAAAAATATTTGTTAATTAAGAAACTTGGTATTCCTTTCAAAAAAGTTTTCATTTCAGCAAAATTAATTGACAAAATAAATATTCAAAACGCATTTATTTTAGGAATAAAAAAAATAGAAAAATTCTTCGATCCTCAAATTATTATTTCTGATGGGTTAAAAATCAATTTAGATTTAAAAAATAAGTTAATTTTAAATATAAAAAAAGGAGGAAAAATACTTAATTCTTTAGGAGCGGCTTCGATTATCGCTAAAGTAACGAGGGATAGATATATGAAAAAATTAAGCAAAAAATATCCTTATTTCAAATGGGAAATTAATAAAGGTTATGGAACAAAAGAACATTTAGAAATGATAAAAAAATATGGATTAACTGAATTTCATAGAAAAAGTTATTTAAAAAATTGGAGGTAAATAAGGCAAAAGAGCCATTTGTCTAGCTCTTTTTACAGCCCTGGCAAATTTTCTTTGATGCCAAGCACATAATCCTGTGTATTTTCTTTTTTTAATTTTATAACCAGCAGATAAAAATCTCTTCAAAATTTCAACATCTTTATAATCAATCTCTTTAGCTGCCTGAGAACAAAAATAACAGGTCTTTTCTTGTTTTGCTTGAATAATTTCGTTTAGATCCATTTATTTAATAATTTTACCATAAAATAATAATATTTAAAAATGCTAATGTTCATTCTACCTAATAAACACGATTCTGAAGAAGTATTAAGAAAAAGATTAGAAAGAAAAATGAAAAAAGAGATTGTTGAAAAAATAGAAAGAGTTTAATAGAAAATTTTGCTTCCAAAAAAAATAGATAATTTTTATACCTTAGCTGCGGGGTCTGGATTCGAACCAGAACTTCAGGGTCCAGAGCCCTGCGTGCTACCCTTACACCACCCCGCAAAAATTCATA
>JAUQOT010000023.1 GCA_030550735.1 Patescibacteria group bacterium | reverse complement strand
CCTCTTTTTACTAAAAACTTTTCAGCTAATTTTTCTCCTAAAAGCCCCTTTTCTTTTTTATTCATATAACAAAATTTACTAACTTTCCTTTAACGATTATTATTTTTTTGATTTTGCTTTCTTTTAGATATTTTTCATAAAGAGGAAGCTCTTTAACAATCTCTAAAACATCTTTTTCGCTAAGATCTTCTTTTTCCGAAACAAATTCTCCTCTCTTTTTCCCATTAACCTGAACAATATAATTAAATGTTTTCTTTGTAAGAAGTTTTTCTTCATATTTTGGCCAGGGTTCAAAATCTAAAAATGTTTTTTTCCCCAACATCGACCATATTTCCTGAGAAATGTAAGGAGCAAAAGGAAAAAGAAGTTTTATAAAAATTAAAAACTTATCTTTAGGAATATTAAAACCTTTATCAAGTGTATCTCGAAGATAATTTTCAAAAATCATAAATTTAGCAATGACAACATTAAATCTAAATGTTTCAATTCCTTTTGTTGTTTCATAAATTAACTCATTTAGTTTTTTTTCAAAATCAGGTGGAATTTTCTTAATTGATTTTTGATTTTTAATTCTTTGAGCTAAAATCCATACTCTTGTTAAAAATCTATAAATCCCCTTTATTCCTTTTGTATCCCATGGTTTTTCTGCTTCTAATGGTCCCATAAACATTTCATACATTCTTAAAGCATCAACTCCATATTCTTTAGCTACAGTTTCCGGATTAATAACATTTCCTCTTGATTTAGACATTTTTTTACCATCAGGTCCAAGAATTAACCCTTGATTAAAAAGTTTTTGGAAGGGTTCTTTTGTTGGTACTAATCCAAGATCATAAAGAAATTTATGCCAAAACCTTGCATAAAGAAGATGCAAAACAGCATGTTCTGCTCCACCAACATAAATATCCACTGGAAGCCAATATTTTAATTTTTCTTTATCAGCAAAAAATTTTTTATTTTTTGGATCAATATATCTTAAGTAATACCAACAAGAACCAGCCCATTGAGGCATTGTATTAGTCTCTCTTTCTGCTGGTCCCTTACAATTAGGACATTTAGTTTTAACCCATTTTTTTATGTTTTTTAATGGAGATTCTCCTGTTCCTGTTGGTTGAAATTTATTTGTTTTTGGAAGAAGCACCGGTAAATCTTTTTCCGGAACAGGCACATTACCACATTTAGGACATTTAATAATAGGTATTGGTTCTCCCCAATATCTTTGTCTTGAAAATATCCAATCTCTTAATTTATAATAAACAGCTTTTTTAGCTAAGCCTAATGATTCTAAATGTTTTCCGATTTCATTTCTAGCAATTTCACTTCTCATTCCATTAAATTCTTCTGAATTTATTAAAATACCTTCACCTTCATAGGGTAATTCATCAATTTCTCCTTTGATTACTTTTACAATTGGAAGGTCAAATTTCTTAGCAAATTCATAATCACGAGCATCATGAGCTGGAACTCCCATAACTGCTCCTGTTCCATAATGCTCAATTACATAATTAGTTACCCAAATAGGAATTTTAAATTTTGTTAAAGGATGAATTGCATAACTTCCAGTAAAAACACCACTCAACTCTCTTTGAATAACTTTTTGAGAAAGTGGTTTCTTTTTTTCTTTGAAAATATAATCTTCAACATGATTGTAAAAATCTTCCTTGGCTAATTTTAGAGCTAATGGATGATTGTAAGAAAGAGCTATAAAAGTTGTTCCATAAATAGTATCCAAACGAGTTGTAAAAATTTTAATTTTTTCTTCTAACCCTTCAACAAAAAAATCAACTTCATAACCCTCACTTTTTCCTATCCAATTTCTTTGCATTTCTTTTATTTTTTCTGGCCAATCAAGTTCATCAAGATCTTCTAAAAGTCTATCAGCATAAGCAGTAATTTTTAAATGCCATTGCCTTAACATTTTGATTTCGACTTCAGTTCCGCATCTTTCACATTTTCCACCAACCACTTCTTCATTAGCTAAACCGGTTTTACAAGAAGGACAAAAATTAACCGGAGCTTCAGCTTCATAAGCTAAACCATGTTTATAGAATTGAAGAAAAATCCATTGTGTCCATTTGTAATAATTTGGATCAGTAGTATCAATTTCTCTTTCCCAATCATAACTAAATCCCATCATTTTTACTTGATTTTTGAAAACTTTAATATTTTGAGGAACAAAGGTCATAGGGTTCTTTTTCATTTTTAAAGCATAGTTTTCTGCCGGTAAACCAAAAGCATCCCAACCCATCGGATGAAGAACATTATAATTATTCATTCGATAATATCTTGAAAGAATATCAGTGGCAGTATAACCTTCTACATGTCCAACATGAAGCCCTTCGCCTGAAGGATAAGGAAACATATCTAGAATATAAATTTTGGGTTTTTTCAAAAAATCAACAGCTCGCCAAAGCTTCTTATTTTTTAGCCACTTTTCACGCCACTTTTTTTCGATTTTAGAAAAACTATATTTTTTAAATTTCATTTTTTAAAATTATAATTAAGATTATTTTAAATATCAAGAAAAAAAATGAAAGAAATTAGATGGACTACTTATAATTTTATCTTTCATCCTTTTGGTGATTTACTTTGGCATCTTTTTTTTGGAATAATAACAGGTGGTTTTTTAGTTTATGCTATTATTACTACTGATTATTGGCTTTTGATTATTTCTCTTTTAGGAGTTTTCTTCTTTTTTCATCCAGCTTTTTATAAACCTTATCTTATGAGAATCAAAATAAATAGCGAAGGTATCTTTATTAATGATAAAAAATATCCTTGGAACGAATTTGTGGGTTTTGAAATTTTTTCTAATGATGTTAGAACTTACGTCTATCTTGTTCCAAAGAAATCGTTTAGTTTTGGTTTCGATCTACCTATTGAACCATTTTTTGTTTCAGTAGATGAAGTTAGAGAGGTTTTGAATTTTTATTTAGATGAATATGTAAATAGTATTCCCTTTTTTTATAAAATTTATAGAAGTTTTTTTCATTGAATGCAGAAAGGAGCAAGAAAAGTTTTTGGACAAGGAAATATTCTTCCAAGAATAATAATTGTATAATCAGTTGTTGCTCCGATAGCGTAATATTCTTCAGTGCTTAATGTAGTTGTGGTTGTCCCATCGGGTAAAATAATCGTTTGCGTTATAGTTCTTGTTCTTTTTTCAATACATGTCCCATCTGGTTTTGCTACTCCGATAACAACAATATTATTTTCTAAAGGAAGGGAGGGTGTTAAGTAAATCGAGTTAATATCGCTTTTATTATCGCCATCTTCAGGATCAAGATCTTTATTAGTGCTAAACATAAAAGTTTTTGTTACTTTTTCGATTTCAGTTTGAAAATAACTTCGGTGATGGTATGATTCAATAGTTAAAATCGTTCCATTTTCGCAATTTCTAGTATTTGTTATTTTTCCTCCAAATGGTTGTTTTTGAAGAGTAATATGAAAGGCTAATGATATGAAAAGAGGAAAATAGATTGCTAATACTATTAAAAAAATCCAAAATCTTTTCATAAAGACGTGCGTCCGGCTGGATTCGAACCAGCGACCCCCGTCTTATAAGGACGGTGCTCTACCACTGAGCTACGGACGCATTTTATTCAATAGAAACTTTTTTTGTTTCTTCAGTATTTATTTTAGGAATCCTTATCATTAAGATTCCATTTTCATAAAAAGCTTTTATTCCATTTTTATCTGCATTTTTAGGAAGAACTATTGTTCTTGAGAAAGGTCCCCAATAACATTCTTTTCTAAAATATTCATTTTCCTGAACTTCTTCGGGTGGGAATCTTTGCCCCTTAATAATTAAAACATCACCTTGGATAATTATTTCGATATTTTCTTTGGAAGATCCAGCAACAGGAGAAATAATAACAATTGAATTATCTTTAGTATAAATATCAACACTTAGAATTCCTTCCTCAACATGAACTTCTTCGTTAGGCGTAAGGTTTGAGATTGGCAATTCGCCGTTCATATTTTGTTTCTAAAAGATGAATTTCGGATAAAACAATTAGAAAAACTCCCCAAAGGACTGGAATAATTAAATGAATGCCAACGACTAACTTTATTATAAAATAATTGTGAATAAAATGCAAAAATGAGGCTCCTAAAAATGATATTAAAAAAACTAAAAAATTTCTCGTTTGAGTCATATAAGCATAACCAAAACCTATCAAAGCTGAGGCAATAATATGAAGAAAATTTGGAGATAAAAATCTTAAAAAAACAAGAAGAAGAGGATTAAAATTTATTTGAGTTTGGTTTTCTAAACCGATTAAATAAAACAAATTTTCGATAAAAGCAAAACCAAAAGCTGAAAAAATCATATAAATCATTGCGTCAACAGGTTCATCGAAGATTTTTAAAGGAAAGATTAAAAGAAAAATAACAAAAAATTTAAAAAATTCCTCTATAACCACAGCTATTAAAAGAAAAACGGGATTAGAGTTAGGCGAACTTATATCAATTTTTAATAAATCAAATAAAAGACCTTGAAAAAAAGCGCTTAAAAAAGCAGCTACAATACCAAGAAAAAAAGCAAAAGCTAAATAACTTATTGGTTCAGGATGGCAATCCCTTTTATAAAAATAATAAGCCCAAATTAGAGGTAAAGAAAATGAGGCAATAAAAGCTTCAATCATTTAATTTTTCATAGAATAACGGTTTTTTATATCCTAAAGCAAAATAAATTACTTGAGTAATATGAGGCAAAAAGGGATGTAGAAGTTTTAATGAATCAAGCATTATTTTTTCTAAGACGGTGATATTATTCTTTGTTTCTCCCTTCCATGATTCTAAATATTTATCACAAACTTCACGCCAAAAGAATTTATAAAGATTTTTAAGAGCTAAACCGATCTCAAAATTATTTAAGTTTTTAAAGACAGTTTTTTTTGTTTTTTGAAGAAGTTTTAAAATTCTTTTATCCTCTTTGCTTAATTCTTTTTTATTTTGATTACCAATTTTTTCTTTTGTTAAAACATAAAATCTATAAGCATTCCATATTTTGTTTAAAAATTTTTGTCCTTGATCAATTGGAGTTTCATCGAATCTTAAATCTTGATGAGTACTTAATTGCCACATTAGGCCAAATCTTAAAGCATCAGTTCCATATTTTTGAATTAAATCTAAAGGATCAATTCCGGTGCCTAAACTCTTTGACATTCTTTTTCCTTCTTTGGTTAAAACTGTCGGATGAACAAAAACTGTTTTAAAAGGAGGTTTCTTCATAAAGTAAATTCCACAAAATATCATTCTTGCAATCCAAAGTTGTAAAATATCTCTTGCAGTAGCAACTAAATCAGCTGGGTACCATTTTTTTTCTTCTTTTGTATAAAGAATAGCAAAAGGCCAAAGAGCTGAAGAAAACCATGTATCGAAAACCTCTTTTGTTTTTTCCCAGTTTTTCTTTTTACATATTTTGCATGCTTTAGTTGGTTTTTTAATACTTACAACATAGCTTTTCTCTCCGCAGTTTTTACAAAACCACACAGGAATTTCTTGTCCCCACCAAATTTTTCTTGAGATACACCAATCTCTTATGTTCTTTAACCAATCGAAATAAGGTTTTTTAAATCTTGGAGGTATAATATTCACTTTTTTCGTTTTAACAGCGTTATAAGCTAATTTAGCTAATTTGTCCATTTTTACAAACCATTCATACGAAGGAATAACTTGAAGTTCTGTTCCACATCGACTACAATGAGGAACTGAATGAACAATTTTTTCTTCTTTTTCAATTAGATTTTGAGAACGAAGATTTTCTACGATTTTACTTCTTGCTTCAAGATAGTTTAAACCTTTATATTCTCCAGCGTTTTCATTCATTTTTGCTTTTTCATCTATAACCGAGATCATTTCTAAACTATGTCTTAAAGCAATTTCATAGTCAATTAAAGAATGAGCTGGAGTCACTTTTAAAATTCCTGTACCAAATTTAGGATCAACTCTTAAATCGCTAACTATTTTTAGTTCTCTTTTGACAATTGGTAAAATAGCTATTTTGCCAATGAGTTCAACCCATCTTTCGTCTTTTGGATTTACAGCCAAAGCTGTATCTCCAAGCATTGTTTCTGGTCTTGTTGTTGCTATACTTATAAAACCTCCGTCTTTTAAGGGGTATTTGATGTAATACATAACATCTTCTTTTTCTTTTGCTTCTACCTCTAAATCTGAAAGAGAACTTTGACAACGCGGGCAAAAATTAACCGGTCTTAAATCACGATAAACTAAACCATCTCGGTAATATCTTATAAAAGCTTCTTCTACCCATTTAACATATTTTTTATCTAAGGTAAATTTCTTTCGGCTCCAATCTAAAGAAAGCCCCAATTTTTTAAATTGTTCTAAAATAATCCCTCCATATTTATGGGTCCATTCCCAAACTCGTTGAATAAATTTTTCTCTTCCTAAATCAAATCGAGTAAGACCTTCTTTTTTTAATTCCTTTTCAACAACGTTTTGGGTTGCAATACCAGCATGATCTGTTCCTGGAAGCCAAACAACATTAAAACCACTCATTCTTTTCCAACGAGCAATAATATCTAAAATAATATTTTGAAGAGTGTGTCCCATATGAAGAGATCCTGTAACATTAGGAGGAGCAATTAAAATAATAAATGTTTTTCTTTTGTTAGGAGATGGTTTAAAATAAGGAATCCAATAATTATAAATTTTTTCTTCAAAATCAAAAGGAGAATATCTTGTTGTGTTTTTTAAATAATCTTTTGTCATTTTTTGATATTTTATCATAGAGTTAAAATAATATTAAGGTGGGGTGGCAGAAC
>JAUQOT010000022.1 GCA_030550735.1 Patescibacteria group bacterium | reverse complement strand
TTTGATGGAACTATTTACTTTACTCAAGAAAAAGGATATTATGGAGAAAATTATATAAATATGGGAATTGAAGATTCAACAAAAAATATATTGGTAGCAATAACAGGTAATTTTGAGCCAATTAATTTAACACCAAATAAAAAAATATTTGCTTCTAAAGGAAGAGTGATTGGGGAAGTAAAGGATCCACAAAAAGAACTTGGAACTAATTATCTTCAAATTATAGTTTATAATAACAACAAAATTGATTTAGAGCTTTTGAAAGATTTTTTCCCTAATCTTAAATAAATAAATATATGAGAGCTTTTACTTTAATTGAAGTGGTGATTGTTTTACTTCTTCTTTCTCTAATTGTAAGTATAGGTTTTAACTTTTCATCTTTAAATAAAGATTTTTTTTATTTAAGGGATGTAAGTAAAAATTTTGCTTTCTCTTTAAATACAATTTCAGATATGGCTCAAAGAGTGATAGAAAAAAATAATCAATTTTTTTGTGCTTATGGAATTTATTTTTCTTCTTCAACATCTTACGAAGTATTAGCTCTTTCAACTTCAACAAAACTTTGTGAGTTTATTTTTTCATCTTCAACCTTAGTGAATAATTTTATCGATCAGAATTTAAATTCAAAAAATTTCATTCTTATGAATCAAGATATTGTAAGTGATGTAAACCAATATAAAACTCTCTCTTTAAATTTAGATTTAAAGCAAAATAATTATTTTTATTTCTCAACATCTTCAAAAGATTGTTCTACTAATCAAATTTCAACTCCTTTATTTTTTCTCTATGCTTATGGTTATAGTGATCTTTTCTTTTTATACCAAAGAGGAAGTGGTAATTGGGAAAATATTACAACGGATAAAATTTATATTTGTTTAAAAAAGATAATTAATGGAACAACAAAAGAAAAATTTATAATAAAAATAAATAAATTAGGGCAAATAAATTTTGAAAAATGAAAAAAAACAGAGGAACAAGCTTTGGAGAACTTATGATTGCTTTTTTGATTATTTCTGTTGGATTAATTATTTTTTTAAAAATCTCTTCAGATTATATAAAAAGTCTTGTTTTTGCAAAGGATTTTTTTGTTTTAAATAGCTTGCTTCACGAAAAATATCAATTTTTAATTGCTTATCGAAATAAAAATTTAGAAAGAGAGTTCTTAGGTGAAACAATTTCGATAGTTCCTATGCCATCATTTAATTTTAGGTGTATTGATTTTAATACAAGTACAGGTTATTTTGTTACTAGTAGCCCACCAGATAATTGTCAGATACGATTAATTTCTGGAAAAAATTTACCTTTAGGATATGCAATTATAGTTCAGCCATTAAATGATTCAAGTTATCAAATTCAAATAAATGGTTCGATTAGCAAATGGCATTTAACTACCACCTTAGAAGGAATATTAACACCATGGCATCCGGCAATTCAATAAAAAACAAAAAAGGTTTTACTATTTTAGAAATGTCAATAGTTATTCTTCTTTTTATGTTTGCTGTTTTAACTGTTTCTACAATTTATTTAAGTTTAATAAATGCAAGCGTTTTAGCTAATGATTATTATCAAGCTTTAGAAAATGTAAGACTCGGAACAGAAAAAATTTGGAGAATATTAAAATATGGTTGGAGTTTTAGAGTTATTTCAAATGGAAGTGGGATAATTTTTCAAAAAAAAGATTGTACCACAACAACAATTGTTTTTAGTGATAATAGACTTTACTATAGAGAAGGAAATATGGAAACAACAACTGTTTTTGATCCAGAACTAGTTAAAGTAAACAATCTAATCATTGCAACTGATACTCCTCAAACTTCTGAAACTTATGCTTATTTTCAGTATGCTCCGAAAATTATTATTCTTTATTACGATTTAGAAATTAAATCCAAAAAAGGTGCAACTTCAACATTAATTTTCGAGCAAGCTGTCGCTCCTTTAAATAGTACTTATTCAACAAACTTATGCGAATAAGCAAAGGACAAATTCTTGCTTTAACTCTTTTTGTTCTTTTATCTTCTTTAGGAATTGTTTTAGTTTTACTTATGCCAATCAACCAACAAGTTATTAGAATAAGAAAAATTTTGAATACCTTCCAAGCTTTAACTTTTGCTGAAAGCGGTTTGGAGGTTGCGAGTTTGTATTCTTTGAAAGGTAAAACTTTAAATAATTTCTCATATAATTCAACTAATCCGGGAGGCGATGTAAATCAATCACCTTGCGCGACGTTTTTTGATCAATTATGTTCAAGAAACACAATAGGTCAATGTAATTACCTAAAAATTCAGTGCATAATAACAACTACAACTTCAGATAAAATAGAAGCAGAGATGTATAATTTAGAATTAAGTAGTGGCATAATATATTCTTATTTTATAAAACTCATTTCTACAGGAAAATATAAAGGGTTAGAAAGGGTTTTAGATTTTGATTTCCTTCCGTAATATAATATATTTTGATGACAAGAGAAGAAGCAAAAGAAAGAATTGAAAAGTTAAAAGAAATTATAAATAAAGCAAGATATTATTATCATGTTTTAAATCAGGATCTTTATCCACCTGAAGTTTTAGATTCTTTAAAACGTGAACTTTTTGAATTAGAACAAAAATTTCCTGAATTTATTACTCCTGATTCTCCTACTCAAAGAATAGGTGGCGAACCGTTAAAAGAGTTTTTAAAAGTTAGACATAAAGTACCAATGCTTTCTTTTAATGATGCTTTTTCTCTTGAAGATTTAAAGAATTGGGAAGAAAGAAATTTAAAGCTTTTACCTCCTAATGTTAAATTAGAATATTTTGCTGAATTAAAAATTGATGGACTAGCTATCAAACTTGTTTATAAAAATGGAATTTTAGCTTTGGGAGCAACTCGAGGAGATGGTTATTTGGGCGAGGATGTAACTCAAAATATAAAAACAATTGAAGCTATTCCTTTATCTCTTTTACCTCCTTCCGAAATTATCGAAAATTTAAAAAAAGAAGGGCTTGAAAAGGTAATTAAATATTTTGAAAATGGTTATCCTGAAGAAATTGAAATAAGAGGAGAGGTTTTTATGCATAAAAAGGATTTTGAGGATCTAAATAAAGAGAGAGAAAAATTAGGTGAACCTCTTTTTGCTAATCCTCGAAATGCTGCTGCCGGGTCATTAAGACAGCTTGATCCTAAAATTACTGCTAAAAGGAAATTAGATTCATTTGCCTATGATTTAGTAACTGATCTTGGTCAAAGAACTCATGAAGAGGAACATAAGATTTTAAAATGTTTAGGCTTAAAAACCAATCCTAATACTAAACTTTGTAAATCTCTCAATGAAGTTTTAGAATTCAGAAATTATTGGGAAAAGAATAGAGATAAACTAACTTTCGAAATTGATGGAATTGTTGTTCAAATAAATGAGAATAAAATTTTTCAAGAATTAGGAGTTGTTGGCAAAGCACCACGAGGAGCTATCGCTTTTAAATTTTCTCCTAAAGAAGGAACAACAATTATTGAAGATGTTATTTTTCAAGTTGGAAGAACTGGAATTATTACGCCAGTAGCCATTTTAAAACCAATTGAAATTGGAGGAGTCACAGTAAGTCGAGCGTCTCTCCACAATGAAGATGAAATAAAAAGATTGGGAGTTAAAATAGGAGATACTGTAGTAGTTGTTCGAGCTGGTGATGTCATTCCTCAAGTTGATAGAGTCATAACAGAATTAAGAACAGGTAAAGAAAAAGAAATTGTTTTTCCCGAAAATTGTCCAAGATGTAAAACAAAACTTATTAAAGAAGGTGCTTATTATAAATGCCCCAACAAAAATTGTTTCGCCACTCAAAAAGAGAGAATAATTCATTTTGTAAGTAAACCAGCATTTGATATTTTGGGGTTAGGAGAAAAAATTGTTGAAAAACTTCTAGATGTTGGTTTAATTTCTGATCCAGCTGATTTATTTACTTTAAAAGTAGGAGATTTAAGAAAGCTTCCTGGTTTTGATGTTCTTTCAGAAAAAAATCTTCTTAAAAGCATAGAATCTCGAAAAAAGATTACTCTCAATCGTTTAATCTATTCTTTAAGTATTCCTCATATTGGTGAAGAGAACGCTAAACTTTTGAGTGAATTTTTTAAAAAAAGAAAAATAATTAAAACTCCAGCTGATTTAATAGAAATAACTCAAAATCTAAAAGCAGTTAATTATGGAATTATTCCTGGTTTTGGAGAAAAAATCGTTCGGGAAGTTGATAATTGGTTTAAAGATGAAAATAATAAAAAACTTTTAAAAAAATTAACAGAAGTGGGTATTGAAATTGTTGAAGAGGAAGAAAAAAGGAGACCACAACCATTAAAGAAAGAAGTTTTTGTTTTTACTGGTGAATTGGAAAGATGGAGCAGGGAAGAGGCTAAAAGAATTGTCGAAAATTTAGGAGCTCAAACTGTTGATTCAATTTCTTCAAGAGTTACCTATTTAGTTGTTGGAAAAAATCCTGGTTCGAAATTAGAAAAAGCTAAAAAGTATCCTAATATAAAAATTATTAATGAGGAAGAGTTTTTAAAAATGATTGAACCCTATTTAGAGAAGAAGTAATTTTAGTTCTTTTAAATCAATACTTACTTTTCCTAAAACATAACCATTAAATTTTAAATCTTCATATTCTTTTTTAAGTTTTGAATTAAAAGAACCGCCATACAGAATAGGAAATTTGTAGTTTTCAAAATACCAATTCAAAAATTTATTTAAAAATTCTTTAGATGGAATTTGACCTCCTTCAGTGCTTATCGCCCACCAAGGTTCATAAACTAGATAAATTTTTGAATAATTTTCTTTTTTTACTGAAGAGAGAAGAAAATTTAAATTTTGATTTAGTTGATTTTTTATTTCAGAAAATTCAAACGGCACTTTATAAGAATTTTCGCTAAAAAAAATTAAAAGGTTAATTTTTTCATTTTGTAAGGAATCAATTTTCTTTTTTAAAATTTCTAAATTTTCCCCCAACCGATATCTCTCGGAATGACCCAACAAAACAAAATCGGCTCTATCAATTAATTCAAAATGATAGATTATTTCTCCTGTTTGTGGTTTTTCAAAAATAAAACCTAAATTCTGAAGACCGATTTTAAATTTTCTTGTTTTAATTTTCCGTCTCAAACTAAAATAAAAATAAGGATTTAATGCAAGCCAAAGATCATTTTTTGTTTTTATCTTTTTAAGCTGATTAATAATTTTTAAATATTCTTTTTCTTTGGTCAAAAAAGTTTTGAAATTTAAAACATAGATCATTTAAATAATTTTAACCAAAATTTAAAAGAGAAAGAAAAACAAGAACCGCTGTTTCTGTTCTTAAATTAAGATCACCAAGGGAAATAAATTTTGTTTTCTCTTTTAAAATTTTCAGTTCTCTTTCACTAAAACCTCCTTCAGGTCCAATAATCAAATTTACTTCTTGGGGAAGATAATTAATTTTAATTTTTTCACCGTTTTTATCGCCAGTATAAAAATTAGTTGAGGGGAATTTTTGAAATAAATCTTTTAAATTAATTGGTTGATAAATAAGGGGGGTATTTTTCCAATTTGTCACTTCTAAAGCTGAACCAATTATTTGTTTCCATCTTTCAGGAATTTTTTTTATTTTTAAAGAACTCCTTTCAGTAATTAAAGGATAAAAACTATAAACACCAAGCTCAGTACCTTTTTCAATAATAAGTTCAAATTTTTCTTTTCGAATTAAAGAAATAAAAAGATTTATTTTTCTTTGAGGTTTTAGTTCTCTAATTTTATAACCTACTCTTTTTAAAATCCATTTTTTATTATCTAAAATTTCATATTCGGCTTCTTCTTCAAAATTATTAAGAAAAAATATCCGCTCACCAGGTTTTAATCTTAATACATTTTTTAACCGGTTAATAATTTTATTATCTTTAATTTCTAAAATTTCTGTAAGTTTTTGATCAAACAAAAATATTTTTCTTATCATCTCAATATAGTCAAAGCAATTATTTTCTTCGCTCCTCCTTGTTTTAAAATTTTGGAAATTTCTAAAAGGGTTTGACCCGTTGTTTTAATATCATCAATTAGAATAACTTTCGGTGGAGGTGGGGAAATTAAAGAAAAAGCTCCTTGAAGATTTGTTTTTCTTTCTTCAAAACTTAGCTCACTTTGATCTTTTGTTTCTTTAATTTTTTTGATTCCTGAGTAAAGAGGTAGGTTTAAGATTTCCTTAATGCCTAAAGCTAAAACTTCAGCTTGATTGAAACCTCTTTCAAAATATTTTCTCGAAGTGAGAGGAACATAAGCTAAAGTATAATCACTCAAATCAAAATTTTTTATTAAATTTCCAACAACTCTTCCTAAATCGAAAAATACTTCTGAATATCCATAATTCTTTGCTTTTAAAATTTTTTCTTTTAGTTTACTTTCCTCATAAACACCAAAACTTATCAATTTTTCAATTAACTGAGAATGAAGCTGACATTTTGCTTCATGGTTTAATCTTTTATTACAAACAAGACAATTAAAATGGGGCTCAAAATCTATTTCTTTTAAACACTGAGAACAAAAATATGAAGGATTAAATTTTAAACACAAAAGACAAAATTTAGGACTGAAAATATCTAAAAAATAATTGTATAATTTAGAAAATATGATTTTCGGAATGTTTTTAGGAGAAAAAAGATATTTAGGGATTGACATTGGTTCTTTTAGTATTAAAATAATTGAAGTTGTTGACAAAAAAGGGTCTCTTGAGGTTGTTAATTTTGGCTTAATACCTATAATTAATTTTAAACAAGTTTTCTCATTATCCCAGATTTTAGAAGAGTCATTAGCTTCGATTCTCAAAGAATTTTTTAAGACACTAAAAATTCAAACAAAAGATGCTGTTTTTAGTATTACAGCGCCTTATGTATTTCCTGTTAATTTCTTAACACCACCAATTCCTGAAAAAAGTTTACCTCAATTAGTTAAGTTTGAATCTCA
>JAUQOT010000021.1 GCA_030550735.1 Patescibacteria group bacterium | reverse complement strand
CTATACTATTAAAAAGGTAAAATACCCCTCATTATAAAAACAGCAAAAAGTAACCTCCACAAAAGAAAAAATCGTCTAAATCTTTCGGGCAGACTTTTTAAGACGTGAGCATTTATTACCGCATTATCAACAGAAGAAATAATTTCAAATAAAGATAAACCTAAAATAATTATTTTCTATAATTGTATTATTTCTCTAATATTTCTATAATCTAATTATTCTCTAATCTAATTATCTAATCTAATTATAATGAAAAATGAAAATAAAAAATTTTAGGAAGATAAATTAAGGGTTAAGATTATTAAAACAACGAATAGTAATTTATTTAAACTTTAAATGAGAAAATTAACTGGTGGTAAAGTAAAGCATTTCTATGAACATATTCCAGCAATGGTTATTGAGCTTGAAGATGATATAAGCCTGGGATATAAAAAGGAAAAGTTCAAAATATTGGAATAAAGAAAATTAGGAAAAAGAAAAAAGATAATTTTTATCTTTGGGTACAAATTACTTCTTGTAATTCAGCGTTAGGAGCACAAATGGTGATTCTTCCTGAACTCGTTGAATAATTAAGAGTATAACCAGTGGTTGTCGAATTTGCTGGCAAAGATGGATCAACAGGAAGCCTTGGAATGTAAGTTGGAGTTAAACAACTTAAATTTATTTCATTATTAGAAGCTTCTGGTACACTAACAATCGTTGCGGTAACGACTGAAGGTAAAGAAGTAGAATAATAAGTGCTACCTTGACAATTCCATCTTCCTTGATTATCTGTCATATTTTGAACAATTGCACTTAAAATCGCATTAACATCAGTAACTCTTTGGGTATTTCTTGCTTTTGCAAATTGACGACCAGGATTTATAGCAACAATAATTGCACCAGCTAAAAGAACTATAATTCCAATTACCAAGAGGATTTCGATAAGGGTAAAACCTCCTCTTTTGTTAACCATGAATATTAATTACTTTCAAAATTAATTACGACCAACCTTAAGTTATTTATAATTTTAGTTAAAAATTCAAAATTTTTAAAAAAAGATTGGGGATATTTATTTTTCTTTCCATTTTAAAATTTGATAAAACTCAGAAGAAAGTGGAAAAAACGGTGGAGGAAAATAAAGAAAATCTCTATTATAAATTAATTCTCTATCACGATAACCAGATGACCAAGTATTACCAGAAACCCAACTAAATCCATATCTATATCTTGAAATTATCGAACCGTAAACAGTTATTTTTGTTCTTTTATATTCAGGACCACATTGCTCACTATAATAATATCTCCCTACTCTTCCATTTTGAGCAATTAAAACCGCATCGATTCTTAAATCATCTTCGCTTTTTAAACCAACATTAATATTTCTTTGAGCAATTAAAGCAATTGCATCGTTTCCGTTATAATTTGTATAAAGAAGATCTTTATTAATAGTAATACTTGTCATATGAGCTGGATTTTCCGGAAAACGAGCTGAGGCAATAATAATTTTTCTTCCATTAATAATACCACTCACCCAAACATTATCTTCAACAAAAATTATTCCGTTAGAAGGATAATTGTAAGTACCTAAAAATTGCTTATTTTTTATACTCCAAGTACTATGTTTATATCGTGAATTATTTCCATATCCTTCATAGGTATCGAAAATAATGCAAAAAATTGGTTGGTTAACAATTGAAGTAACTTTATAAATCTCAAGGTTATTTTCATTTAAAACAATTTCGTATCCATAATTATTATCTCCACTAAAACCAAAATATAAACCACCGTTTTGAGCTAAATTTTTGTATTCTGATAAATTAATACTTAAACCAATAAAATCTATAGAAGGAGCACCAACTTCCCTTCCCGCTTTAAAAATATCTTGTCTTAAAGGAATTGTTGACGGATCAGGATTAGGTGGCGGACAAGGATCTTGGGGTTCTACATGAGTGTGAACTGCCCACTCTTTGCAACCTGAATGATCGGGATCGCTATAAGTAATTAAAGAACTTTTTACTAAGTTATAAGCAATTCCGTCAAATCTTATCCCCTTATTAGAATGAATTTCGCCATAAACAACAGTACCTAAACCAAATCTCACATTATCATCAATTAAAGCTACATACTTGGCTAAAGAGGGTTTAGCTAAAATTGCTTTTATTTCTTTTTCAACATTTGAACCATCTAATTTACCTATAGATTTAATTTGAACCATTGTTGTACCAGTAACTGGTTTTTCTAAAAACAAACTAAACTCTCCTATTTTATTTCCTAAACGATCATAAAAAGGGTAAACATAAGGGGGCGAAGAAGTATTTCCTAAATTATAATCCGTAGGAAAATGATTTAAATACCACCTTACATATTCTATTCCTGATTCAGCAATATTTAAGCTTTTTATTTTATCAATTTCTCTTAAAGATAGGTTCACAAAACTATAAATCCAAACTAAACTTCCAGTAAAAATAAATACTGCGATAAAAATATAAAGAAGAACAAAAATTATTGTTTGTCCTCTATTTTTCATTTATCTTTTAAATTTCTTGGGGCGACAAAAAGATATGAAGAAAAAATTTTTCTTCCTTGATTAATTTTAATATCAATTTTGATTAATCTAATTTTCGAAATATCATTAGTTTCCTCAAAATTATTATCATAAAAACTAAATAGTTTTTGAGGAGTAACCAAATTATCAAGAACATAACTAATTTGAGCGAAATTTTCATTATAAGTAAGTGGGTTACCAGTAGGTTTAATTACTTTCTTTTCTAATTTGTCTTCTATTAAAGAATAGCTAATTTTTTCAATTAAATTATCATTATCGATATCTGAATAAAAAACAATTTTTGTTGAACTAGCTTCTTCTATTGGGTAACCCCCTAAATTAGAAGTTTCCATGGATTTTAACTCTTTTTCCATTATTTTTAAATTAAGAAGGACTCTACCTTCGGTGCCTGTTTGCAAAAGAGAAAAAGAACTGAGATTCGAAACATTAATAACCAAAAAGAAAAGACTAAAAAAAATAAAAATCAAGATACTTATTGAAAGAGCTGTTTCCAAAAGAGTGAAAGCTTTCATTTTTTAATTAAACTTTTTAATTGAGAGAAAATTTTAATTAAAACTAAAAATAAAGCCGTAAAAAGAAAAAAAGAAAGAATAAATTTTTTATTTCGACTTAAAAATATTTGAAAGGATTTAATTTCTTCAATTATTATTTGCTTATTTTCCGAAGATGTCGTTTTTGTTGAAATCAAAATTAAATTTTCTTGAGTTTGGGAGGAAATTATTATTTCTTTTTGAGATGTTGGAATATTTTTTGTTTGATCTAAAGGATAAGACAGAGTTGAAGTTAAAAGAGGTAAAGGTTGTTTAAAGTTAAAATTAAAAGAAAGACCATCTTGTTTATTTATCTTTTCTTTAATCTCGATTTTTTTATTAAAAGGGTAACTTGTTTCTTCTCTAAAAGATAAAGATGGTTTATTTAAAGTTGTAACTGGTTGAGTATTTGTTGATAGGGTTTCTTCTATAGGAGTAATAAATTTTCCTTCTAGTTTCGAGAAATTACCCCAAAAATCTTCAGCTTTTATTTCAAAAAGATACTCACTTTGGGGTTCAACGGTTAGTTCGATTAAACAATCACGAATATTAGGAAAACAACCAATAAAATAATCAATTGATGTCGAAGAAAAATTTTTTTCAAGAGTCTTTTTATAAAACAACGAATACTTAATCGGTTCATTAGCATTAAAACTTATCTTCACAGACCGTGGAGAAATAATATTAACCCTCAAATTGTCTAAAACCGGTGCTTTATTTTCCCTACCCTCATATAAACTAAGTTTTAAAGTATAATTGGTAGATTCGTTGTTATATTCAAGTGGTCTAAGTGTTTCCGGAAAATAAAGATAATTTTCTGAACCTTGAATAATTTCTAAAAGATTTTTAGTAAAGATCTTTAAATTGTTATTTTCTAAACCTTCAAGAATAAGTTTATATTCCCCTCCACTTCTTATTAAAAAATTTTCATTTAAGGGCAAGAGATATTCTTCGCCCCACCAATTTGGTTCGATTTTAGGAATAACAAAATTTTTCTCAAAAATAAGATTGTTTTCAGGATCAAAAATACTTAATTTAATTGATGTTGGTTCTTGATTTTCTAACCATAAACCGATGATGCTTAAGTAATCGTTAAAAGGGATAAATTTTTGGGTTATTTTACTGTTTCTAAGAATAAAAAAATCGGTGCTCCTTGGAGAAAATTCAAAAAATTTAAAAACATCTTCAGAAAATATTGGTAAAGCAATTAAAAATAAAGTAATAAAAATTATTTTTTTCATTTTAAGGAGATAAAATTACTTCTATTTCTTTATATAATTCAGATGAGGAAAGATTTAAATTTTGTGATGAATAACCATAATTTTGTTTATTAACTTCTAGAGTATAACTTCCTGGAGTAAGATTTTGAAAAAGAACTTGGCCCGAAGAAAGACAAGAAGAGGAATAAAAAATTGTTATTTTATCTAAAGAAGGAGTAATGCTGGGATCATTAGTTTTTAAATAAACTTTGTATCTAAAATATCTTTTATTAACTAAAAAACCTGGCAAGGAAAATTCCTGGGTTTCAAAAAATGAATTTTCGGTTCCATCTGGACCAACAAAATTCCAAGTTGAATTATCATTATTAGCAGCAACTTGAAACTTGATTGATGTTTCTGGGGGAATATTTCCAGTAAAAACAAATTTTTTATAAAAAATAGTTGACGTACCAAAATCAATAGTTTTTGAAATAAGGAATTCTGTTGAAGTTGGATAAGAACCACCAATATCCTTTAATCTAATTTCTCCGGGATAAAGCTCAGTTTCAATACCAGCTGATATCTCTGAATAATTTTGATTATTCCAATTATCATCAAAAACACTTTCTTCACCAGTTCTCTTTAGAATCAATCTATTTTGTTGATCTATAAGTTTTACTTCAGCATCTTCTAAATAATTCCGGTTGTTATCAAGAACTGTAACTAAAAGATTAATTGGTGAACTTGAGGCTAGGGTTAAATTTAAATTATAAACTTTATCGGGTTCAACAATAAATCTTGGTCTTAAATAGGGTGTCATTCCTAGAAAAACTAAGTTATTATCAGCTAAATTAATTTCATAATTATCCCATTCTAAATAAAAACTTTTTTGTCCATTAGCATCAGTTGTTGTTGTAAATTTAGTTTTTAAAACATCGGGGTTAACTCCAATAAGTTTCTCTCCTTTAACTCCGAAATTAATCTGAGAAAATGGACGGCACAATTTGTCAAAAAAATTTAAGTTAATTAAACTTAGTTTATCAATTTGAAAAGTTACAAAAGTTACTTCATTTCTTTTAACTGTTTGATCAGGTAAAACAGGATTAGGATTTTGAGGATCGCCAGGAGGATAAGTTCTATCTTGAGAAAAATTTTGCTTTGTCGCATAAATTCGGTAAATATTGATACCAGGTAGAATATCTATTAATCGAAGTTCGCCGTTAACATCAGTTAAATCTTCTATTGTAAAACTTGGATCACCTAAATAATCAACTTTTATATTGGCGGCATTTACAGGATTTCCTCGTGAATTAATAACTTTAATAAATAGTGAACCATTATTAGTAATAGTTTCTAATGTTTTAGGAGCAATGATAGCTGTTAATTTCTGTGGATAAGTTTTAATTAAAGAGTTAAGAGCTTGTCCTTCTAATTCGATTAATTTATAATCAGCGGGAGCTGTATCTCTAGGAGTTGAGGTAATGGTCCCATCCTTAGGATCATCTATATTTCTTACATAGTACTTAACTAAAACTTGAAGATTTTCTTTTTCGATAATTTTCTCTCGAGGTAAAATACCCCTTGGCCAACCATCAATTATCCCAATATCTTCATAATTCATTACTCTTATCTTTTCAATTTCATCCTGAAGAATTGAAAGAATTGTCAAATAAATTTTACTTCGCAAAACAACTTGTTGAATATTATTATAAATTTGGTAAGTAAAAAAGAAAACAAAACTTAAAATAGCTAATGTTAAAATAATTTCAATTAAACTAAAGCCTCTATCTTGTGAGTTTATCAGAAATTTCATAAATTGGGGTTATGATTGAAATAGCGATAAAACCGACCATAACCGCAATAACAAACAAAATAATCGGTTCAAGAGAATTAACAAATCTTTCAAGATCAATATCAATTTCTTCTTCTAAATTTTCAGCCAAATAAAAGAGAGTATTTGAAAGGTTGCCTGATTTTTCGCCAATTGTTATCATTTTTACAAAATTGTAAGGAAAATATTTTGGATATCTATTAAGAAACTCTTCAAGACCGTGACCCCTTGCAACAAATTCAGCTGCTTCAGCTATTTTTTGTTTATAAAAAAGATTTCCAAGACTTTCTGAGGTTATATTTAAAGATTCAATAATTGGTACGCCACTATCTAAAAGAATAGCAAGATTCCTAGAAAAACTAGCAAGAGAATATTTTTTAAACAAAGAAGATAAAAGAGGAACATTTAAAATAAAAACATCGAAATAAAATCTAAATTTTCTATTTCTTAGAGCAAGACCTAAGCCTATTCCTGAAATTATTAAACCAATAAATAGAAAATGGCCGTAATTTAGAATAAAATAGGCAATTTTTAAAAAAATCCTCGTTGTTAAGGGAAGTTCTACTTTTAAACTTTCAAAAACAGGAATAAGCTTAGGGAAAAGAAAATAAACAACCAAAAACATAATGAAAAACATAGTTAAAATGATAAATGAAGGATAAATTAAAGAGGAAATAACTTTACTCTTTAATCTTTGGATCTTTCGAAGTTCAATCGAAATTCTTTCACTATTTTCTATTAGTTTTCCTGTTAGCTCTCCAACTTTAATTATTGAAATAAAAAAATTATCGAGTTGAGAAGAAAATTTAGCTAAAGAGTTCGATAAAAATTGACCCTTTTCAATATCTTTTAAGGCCTCGTTTAATATATATCTAACTGAAGAAGATTTGGTACTTTCCTTTAAAATTACTAAGGCTTCAGTTAAAGTAATTCCACTTTTTAAAAGAAGAGCTAAGTTCCTTGCAAAAAATATTTTATCATTCAAAGAAACTCTAAAAATTATTGGTTTTTTATTCATGAGTAACTCTTAAAACTTCTTCAATGGTTGTTAATTCCTGAAGTACTTTACTCAAACCATCCTCTAACATTGTTGTCATTCCTAATTCAATTGCCTTTTCTTTTAATTCCGTTGAACTTGATTTGGCTAAAATTAAATCTCTTAGTTCTTCATTTAAAGTTAAAACTTCATAAATCCCTGTTCTTCCCATATATCCGGTGTTATTACAATTTTTACATCCTTCACCGTAACTTACTACTTCAAGATTTTCAAACTTTTCACGATTTTTTTCGTGAACTAACTGTAAAACCGATTCTTTTTCTTTAGGTGTTAATTTTCTTTGCTTTTTACAATAATTACAAATTGTTCTAATTAACCTTTGACCAATAATTGCATTAACTGTTGAAGTAATTAAATATGGTTCGACTCCTAATTCAATTAATCTTATAGCAGCACTCGGAGCATCATTAGTATGAAGCGT
>JAUQOT010000020.1 GCA_030550735.1 Patescibacteria group bacterium | reverse complement strand
CCTGGATATATAGTTTGGCGAACTTTAAGAGATTTGGCTTATATTGTTTTAGTTTTTATAGCCTTGTATGCTGCTTTTGTATGGCTTCAAGAAGGAATGGGAGGAGCAACTCCAATTATTTTTAATGTTCTTTTAGTTGCTTTAATTATTAACTTTTCCTATGCTTTTGTAAAATTAGCTTGGGATATTTCTTTTAATATCCAACACGGAATAACATTTAATATGCCATTAGGTAGAGGAATTGCTGCAGCTTTTTGGAGTGCTAATCCATTAGGAAGTTGGTGGGAAGCATTAGGAGATTTACAAAAGAGCGAAATACCTTCGAGCGAAGAAGAGATAGGAAGGATGACAGGAGAATTAGACTCAGAAATAGATAAAGAATACAAAGAATATGTAAACAGAAAAATAGAAGACTTACAAAGGGCTCTTCTTAATGCTTTAGCTGAGGCTGGAAAAGGAGTAATACCTCTCGGGCTTCTTTTGTTTCTAATTGTTATTTTGAGCGGTTTAATTGTTTTTTTTATCTTACGTTACGTTTACATTTTAATTTTAGCTGGATTTTCACCATTAGCAATTCTTTCTTTAGCTGTTCCTCAAGCAAAAAGGGGTGGTTTTGCAGGAATAATTCCAACAATTTTTGCTGGTATTTCTTCTGATTGGTTTAACAAATGGGTAGAAAATTTAACTAAATGGCTTATTAATGGTCCACTTATTATAATTTTCATTATTTTAGGAATAGTAATTCAACAAAATTTTGTTGTTAATTTTAAAAGTCAAAACGTTGATTTAGCAAGTTTTATGTTAGCTTTTGCTTTTATGACTGTTTGGTTTCTCTTTACTTGGAACTTAGCGATTAGTGTTGCTGGAAAATGGGCCGAAAGAATAGGAATAGGTGCTAATTTGTTGCCCGGAATTTTGGGGTTAAAGATAGGTAACTGGATTCTCCGACGAACAGGAGCTTATTATCGTGCAGGCGAATATCTAGAAAGTTTAGCCGATAAAATTAAAAGAAACAATTTTCTCTATAACGCATGGGGAATAAGCTCTATCACTAGGCCTTTAACTAAGAGAATGGAACAAACCGGAGGGTTTTTAAAACGACAAGGAGCTCCAATAAGGGACAAAGATAAATTTGTTAGTTGGTTACAATCAAATTATATTAAACCTTTGGACAAAGCTGAAAAACCAGAAGAAATTACAAAAATAGTTGAAGAATTAATAAAAAATAAAGAGTTTACCGAAGAAGCTCCAAAAAACGAAGAGGTTGTTGAAGGAGTAAGAGAAGCAATAAAAAATTTAAAATTTGAAAAAAAACTTGCAATAATAAATTCAGCTCAAAGAAGTTATAAACTCTCGCAAATAAAAGATTATTTTGAGAAAAATACTAAAGAAAGAAATATTATCGAAGTAATTTTAGAAGATAATAGAGAAGAACGTATAAAAAAGTTATCCTCTCTTATACCTACACTAACAAAAGAAGAGTTAGATGCTTTGTGCCGTTCTAACTTAATAAGCATAAATGATTGGGGAGATTCATTTGTAGAAGTTTTAATAAAAGGAGGGCCAACAAAAGAAAACGCAGAAACTGTCAAAAATATATTATCAGCAGTTAGAAATATACCTGAATTTAGAGACCACTTTAGAAACAATGTAATAGGCGATGACGGAGTTAGATTATTAGAAAAAGATGAAAGAGCATTTGATATTTTGGCGAATTTATGGTCCATAAATAAAGAAATTCTTTTTATTCTTAGGAATATTGGGGTAACAGGAATAACAAATAGTTTTCCACAAACATGAAGACGATAAATTAAAAAGCAAAGATTAAATGAATAATTCCTTAAATATTTTACCTAAAAAACTAAAAAAATTTCTTTTAGATCTTGAAGATATAAAAATTACTCAAAAAATAAGTGCAAAATATAATTTAAATTTGGAAGATTCTCTAAATTTGGGGGTTTTAATTTTTAAACTTTTAATTAAAGATGAAAATTTAGAAGAAGCGTCACTTGATGAATTGTTAAAAAAATATAATTTAAACAATTTAGAAGAAGAAATTAAAACTTATTTAAAAAAAGATATTATCTTAGAGGTTGTACCTCTGGTTAATAAACTTTGGGAAGAAGAAAAAACAGAAGAAGAACCATATGAAGAAAGAGAAAAAAGATATCTTGAAATGATGAAAACAATTGTTGAAAAACCTTTATTAAAAGAAGAAACAAAAGAAGAAATTCCAGAAGCTCAATTAGAAAAAGAAACAAAAGAAGAAATTCCTTCTATCCCTTTTACTATTTCTTGGAAACCTGAAAGCGAAGAGGTAGTAGAAATTAAAGAAGAGAAAGAGAAACCATCTGAAGGATCGGAAATGATTCAAATTGAATTTAAAAAAGAAGAAGAGAAAAAAGATGAAGAAGCAATTGATTTGTCTCAAATTTAGTTAAAATTTAAATAAAGATGCCCCAAAAATTTTTTGTTCCAAAGTTTATAACCATTGAAGATAGATTAGCTGGTTTAATAACAATGAAACAACTTTTTGCTCTTTTAATTGCTTTTTTAACCTCCTATTTTCTTTATAAAATTTATTCTCTCTTAGGAATAATAAGTGGAATAATCTCTTTTTCCATAGCTATTTTAGGTTTTTTTTGGAACGTCAATGGAAAACCATTCTTTTATGTTTTACCCTCAGCAATAAATTCCCTTTTAGGAGAAAAATATATTTGGAAAAGAATAGAAAGATTAAGTTATAAAGAAATCGAGGTTCCTGAAACCGAAGAAAAAGAAGTTTATCCTGAATTTATTGAACCAAGAAAAAAAACTCTTCTTGAAGCTAAAGAAGTTGAAATTGAAATAAAATATCCAGAAATTGTTCCTTCATTTAAAGAGACAGTTAAACTAGAACTTGATAAACCTTTATCTCTTCAAAAAAATGAATTTGAAAAATTAACCCATAAACATGAAATTAATCCACACAATCCTTATCGTCTTTTTCCTTATATTAAATTCTATCAAAGAAAATCCTTATAAATGCCCATCAATCCATCTTACAAACTTATTAATATTAAAGATGTAAAAGATAATGTAATTATTATGGAAAATGGTGGTTTAAGAGGAATTTTAGCGGTTCCGGGGGTTAATATTGAATTAATGAACGAGGAAGACCAGAATTTAATTTTGAATCAATTTAAATCTCTTCTTGATGGTTTAGATTTTAATATTGAAATTTTTATTCTTTCTCGTTTTGAAAATCTAGATGAATATTTAAAAATTTTACAAACAAGATTTGAAGAAGAAACAAATGAATTAATTAAGTTCCAGATAGAAGAATATATGAAATTTTTAGAAGAATATCTTGATACTCATAGAGTTATGAGAAAAATGTTTTTTGTGGTTGTACCTTATGATCCTCCTACTTCTGAACTACCAGGACCATTTGCTCAAAAAATGCCTCAAACAACTTATGAAGAAAACCTTTTTCAATTAGAAACCAGGATAAATTATGTCTCTCAGATTTTAACTAATATTGGTCTTCAACCAATAAGATTAAATAACTTTGAAATTTTAGAACTTCTGTTTGAATGCTATAATCCTAATTTAAAATACGGGCAAGTTCCAAAACAAATTTTAGAGAAATTAACAGAATTTTTAGAAAAATGATCCAAAATCCTCTGTCCAATTTTCCAATTTTTAAAAAGAAAAAAACCATTAAAGTCCCTGTTTCTAAGGAATTATCCGGTTTTGAAAAAATTAAAGAGATAATAGCTCCACCTGGGGCAACTTTCGCTTTAGATTATTTCCAGATAGGTGAAATTTATGGAAGAACTATTTTAGTTTTAGATTATCCGTCTTATCTTATAGGTGCTTGGCTTTCAAAAGTAATTATCTTAGATGAAGTCTTTAATTTATCTCTTCATTTTTATCCAATTGATACCAGTAAGATTCTCAAAGGTCTCGAAAAACAATTAGCAAGAATTGAAGCCCAGATTGAAGAAAGAGCAGAACAGGGAAAAGTGAGATCACCCGAGCTAGAAACTGCTTATAAAAACGTCGAAGAAATAAGAGATCTTCTTGTTCAAGCCGAAGAAAGGATGTTAAGAGTTGGTTTATACATTACAATTTTTGCTAAAGACAAAAAGGAGCTTGAATTAAAAACAACAAAACTAATTAAAACTTTTGAAAGTTCGTTAATCTCGACAAAAAAAGTAATGTTTCAACAAAAAGAAGGTTTTATAAGTACTTTACCATTAGCCCAAGATGAGTTAAATTCTACTTATCATTTAAATTCTTCGACTGCTTCTTCTTTCTTTCCTTTTATTTCAACTGGTATCGTTGATCCTAAAGGAATATTTATGGGGATAAATCTTATGGATGGAGGAGTTGTTATTTTAGATAGATATCGCTATGAAAATCCTCATCTTTTAATTTTAGCTCGTTCGGGTTCAGGAAAATCTTATACAGCTAAACTAGAAATAATGAGAAGTTTAATGATGAATATTGATGTTGTTGTATTAGATCCAGAAAATGAATATCGATCAATATGTGAAACTTATGGAGGAACATTTTTACCCTTATCTCTTCAATCAGATTACAATTTCAATCCTTTTGATTTGCCTCCTTGTCAAGAAAATGAAAATCCTATAGATGTTTTCAAAGAACATATTTCGAATTTAATTATTTTGATTGAACTTTTGATTGGAGAAAAATTAAGTGCCGAAGATTTAGCTTTAGTTGATAGAACTCTTAATCAAACATATACTGCTTTTAATATTTTGCCCCAAAAGGGATGGGAAAAAGTAGATCGTTTTCCAACTTTAAATGATTTCGAAAAGGTTTTAAGAGGAACTGTTGGTGGAGAAAAAATAGCTAACAGACTTTATCCTTTTATAGAAGGAACTTTTAGTGGTTTCTTAAATAAACAAACAAATATTGAAATGGAAAATAGAATTATTGTTTTTGGTTTAAAAGATTTACCTGAAGTTTTAAGACCAATAGGCATGTTTATAGCCTTAAATTATATTATGAATAGAGTGAAAAGAATTCAAAAAAGAAGATTGCTTATTATCGATGAGGCTTGGTGGATTATGAAACAAGAATTTGGTGCAGAATTTCTTTTAAATGTTATCAAAAGAGGAAGAAAATACAATCTTGCAGTAACTAATATTACTCAAGACGTAGAAGATTTTCTTAATTCTCCTTACGGAAAACCAATTATTACCAATTCGGCAATCATCTTATTATTAAAACAATCAACAGCAACAGCTGATCTTTTAAAAGAAATTTTTTATCTTTCTGAAGGAGAAAAAAATTTTCTTATTCAAGCCGAAAGAGGGAATGGAATTTTAATAGCCGGCTCAAAAAGGGTTCCGATATTTGTTTTAGCTTCTTATGCTGAAGATCAAATCATAAAAACGAGGCCGGATCAATTAATCGCTCTACAAAAATCAAAGGAGTTAAATATTTAAATAAATGATTAACGCTTTTTTAAAATATTTACCTCCTCTCCTTTTAGCTCTTTTTTTAGATGGAATAGATCTTATTCTTGCGGTGATTGATCTTGTCGGTTTTGAGACAATTATTGTAGCTGTTGTAGTTTTTCTTATCAACACCCTTCAAGCAATTTTTGGATTAATTTTTTGGTTAATTCTTTTTATATACGGTGTTGGAGGAGAAGTTAAAATGATAGGAAATTTTGTAAGAAGAATGGTTTTAATGTCAGTAGGCGCTCTTGCTGAAGAATTTCCAGGAATTAACGATGTAATAGGTTTTTTACCATTAAGAACAATCGCTGTTGTTTATATTATTTTAGAAGAATCTGGAGTAATTAGCAAAATTACGCAAAAATTTAAATCTTTCGCTCAATTATTACCAATCTTAAAGAATGTATCGATGGTTGCTTCTCTATTAGGAGGAATAAATAAATTAGAAGCAACAAAGAATATTAGTGAAAAATCGCAATCTAATATAGTTTCTAAAGCTAAACATAGAAGAAGTGAAGAAGAAGATACCGGTTTTCGACTTGTTTCAAGAGCAAAAGAAAATCAAAATTCAAGTTTATCTCAGATTGTTATTTTATTAATATTTGCTTTTTTGTTTAGTAATTTTGCTTTTGCTGAAGAAAAAAGAGTTTTATTTTATGCTAAAAACCTAGAAAATGAGATTTTAGTTTCAGCAGTGTTTATAAATCAAAAAACAAAAAATGTTATTAATTATCCTGAAAAAAGTTATTATGTTTGGGAAATCTCAGGGTCAAATAATCCTATAGAAACATCAAAACCGATTATAAGAATATCAAATAGAAATGACTTTCCTGTTTATGAAAGAAGTATTAAAATTACTGTTGTTCTTCCTAATCTAAAAAAAGAAGTTTATAAAGGAACATTAAAACTAAATAGACCTGATGTAGCTGTTATTAGAAAATTAAAAGATTATTTTGAACTTCCGTTTGTAGGTTTATATTCTCCTAATGAAATACTTGAAGCGAAACCATATTATTTCTCTGGCCCAAATCTTTCTTACATTTGGTATTTAAACGATATTTATCTTTCAAATTCAAAAACAATTAATTCATCTCTTTTAAAGACAGGTTATTTAATTTTAAAGGTTAGAAATTTAGATTCTCCTCAAGAATTTGCTAGAGAGTTTCTTGTAATTAAATAATGCCAAACTTCATTAGAGAGCTAATAACTTGTTCAGATATTGGGTCTTGTTTTCAGATGATCTATAATCTTCTTCTTACTCTTTTAGTTGTTTTAGCTTTTATGTATGGAGTTTATGGAGCTTTAGAGTATTTGTTCTCAGCTGCTTCAGTTACTAAACAAGAAAGTGGAAAAAATAAGATTATTAATGCAATTGGGGCTATTTTAGTTGCTTTTATCTTACCTTCGGTTTTAAATATGATTAATCCTAATATTTTTAGAGTTAAGTGGGTATTTCCAAGAATTGAAAGAGCTAAATCACCTTATTTAGAAATAAACGGATACAACGCTGGTTATTCTGAAGTAAATCCTCAAAATCCTCCTCGGTATATTGGGTATGTTACTCGGTCTCAAGTGTCGCCTTTTGAGTGCAGTTGGGGTGTTCCTTTAATAAAACAAACTGATTTACGTTATGCAAATATTCCATACGGAAATGGATTTATAGGACCTTCGGGTTGCGGATTGGTATCTTTAGTTATGGCAAAAGCGAGGTGTGAGGGATGGTGTAATGATGGAATTTCTGAAGAAGAAAAAGATAGGGTTAAAATTTTACTTGAAAATTTGGTAGGGAGAGCAGTTAATGATGGTGGTGGTGCAAATGGAACACCAAAAGATTTTATAAAAAAATACGCAGGCAAACAAATAGATAAACGCGACGAAAATGAAATTAAAGATGGAATTAAACAAGGAAAATTTTATATTTGGAATATAAGAGATGAGGTTTACAAATACGGCCATTATTTAATAATCGCCGGTATGTTACCACAATGTAATATTAGTGGTGAGATATTTAATGATTGTATTATTCTGAAAGATCCTAGCGATGGAAATTATGTAGCAACACCTTTAAGTAAAATATGGGATAGAACTCAAGAATATAACGGTAAGCCAACGATTTGGGAAGTAGATTGTGGTAAATTGAATTTTTAGAAAACAAATTGTCTCTCCAAAAATTGGTATTTTTTATTTATGGATTTTATGAGTTTTTATGGTGCTTATTTTAAGTTTTACCTTATTTATGGGAAAAATTCAAAAGAAGAAAATTGTAAAACAAATTTTTTATGCCCCGGGAGGGAGTCGAACCCCCAACCTCGAGGTCCGAAGCCTCGCGCTCTTCCTGTTGAGCTACCGGGGCTTTT
>JAUQOT010000002.1 GCA_030550735.1 Patescibacteria group bacterium | reverse complement strand
AATTACAAATTGTTCTAATTAACCTTTGACCAATAATTGCATTAACTGTTGAAGTAATTAAATATGGTTCGACTCCTAATTCAATTAATCTTATAGCAGCACTCGGAGCATCATTAGTATGAAGCGTTGAAAGAAGAAGATGACCAGTTAAAGCAGCATTAACAGCAATTTCAGCAGTTTCGGTATCTCTTATTTCACCAACCATAATAATATCGGGGTCTTGCCTTAAAATAGCTCTTAATCCTTTACCGAAAGTTAAATTTGTTTGTGGGTTAACCTGAATTTGGGTTACTCCTTCTATAGCATATTCGATTGGATCTTCAATTGTAATAATATGAACTCCTTCTTTATTAAGTTCATTTAAAATTGTATAAAGCATTGTGGTTTTTCCTGATCCTGTAGGCCCGGTAGCAAGAATCATTCCATAAGGTCTAGAAATAGCTTTTTTTATTTCATTTAGATCTCTTTCGGAAAGTCCTAAGTTTTCTAAATTAAATTTTTTTCCTGGATTAACTAAAAGTCTCAAAATGGCATTTTCTCCATAATAAGTTGGCATAATTGAAACTCTAACATCGAAAAAACTTAAATTTTCGTTTTCTAAATAAAACCTGAATCTACCATCTTGAGCAGCAAAATGTTCGTCAATTCTTAAATTAGAAACAATTTTAATTCTTGTAATTATTTCTTCGTGAAGTTCTTTGGGGATATTAAAAATATTATGGGTTATTCCATCAATTCGATATCTTACAATCAAATATTTTTCTCGTGGTTGAAAATGAATGTCTGAAGCTCGACTAAGAAAACCAAAAATAATTAGATTCTGAACAATATCAACAATTGAAGCAACCTCAACGGGTTTTTTAATTTCTTCTTCGATTTTACTTCTAACTTCCTCGAGATTATATTTCATTATAATTAAAAACTTTCTTCCTCCAATACTTCGCTTAAAACAAGAGTTGGATTTTGAACAGCTTTTTCAAGATTCTCAATTATAGAATTAAAGAGATCGTCAAATTCTGTTGGTAATCTTTTTCTCTTATAAGGATTTGACCATGAAATTATTTGTTGATAAACATAAGGATGCCACTTATCCATTTCCTTAAGTTTTTGAGCAATTTCTTTAACTAAATTATTTGCCTGAATAACTTTTTCAGCTCGCTGCTCTCTAATTTTTAAAGCTTCAGAAAGTTTTTCATCAACGAAGAAATCACATTTTTTTAGAATTGGCTCAAAAGAACTACCAGAAAGTTTTTCAACTTTTTCATAACCAATACCTAAAGTAACATAATAAGCTTGTTCAATAGCATCAACTAGTTCTGGATCTGATTCTAACATTTCTGGATTAGCTTCGAGATGTTGTCGATAAATTGCTAACGCAACATAAGATTTTTCTCTGATATTTAATTCTTTTTCAATATTAAAGTTCATCATAAGCTGAGCTAATCTTTCAGGAACAACAATAGCTGGAAGTTCTCTTATTCCTAATTCTTTAGCTGCTAAAAACCGATGTTGTCCATCAATAATCATATAATTATTGTCTTGACTAGCAATAACAATTATAGGAACAATAAAACCTATTCTTTCTATTGAACTAACAAGATGTTTAACGTGATAAGCGCTTGGTTTTCTTTGGTGAGGGACAACGAATAAGTTTTCAATAGGTATAATTTTCAATTCCAAATTTTGATGATGATAAGGATCTTGAAAAACCAGACTACCTTCCAATTGAGACTTTTTACGGCCACGTGGCATTTTGTAAAAATTACGCTAATAAGTGACCATTTTGGATAATCGGATAATTGTATCAATATTAATTATAATAAAATATAATGCAAAAAAGAAAAAAAATAAACGCTCTTCCAATAATTTATTTAGATATTTGTCCGATTGATAAAAATAGGGCTTCCTTAGAAGAAATTTATAACTATGGAATATGTGAACAAGATTATCTATTTTTTAACAAGAACTTAGAAGTAATAAAAAAAGAAGAGATTAATCCTAAATTTTTAAAATTTTTTGAAGAAGATTATCTTCTTTTAAAAAAACTTAATGAATATATAAACTTCTTTGAAAAAAATCTTAAAACAAAACCATTCAAATTAAATCTTTATTGGGCAAAAAGAGTTTTTCGCCACGAATCTTTTACAATTATTGCACCAACTGGTATTGGAAAAACGACTTTTGGAATTGCTATTTCTCATTTTCTTCCTGGAAAAGTTTATTATCTTGTTCCGTCCAAAATTCTCCTTAATGAAATAGAAAAAAAATTAAAAATTTTTCAAACTTCAAAAAAAATTCTTGTAATAAAAAAACCAAAAGATAAAGAAAAACTTTTAAATGAAGATTTTGATATTTTAGTTACAACTTCTAATTTTCTCCACAAAAATTTTGATATTATTCCTAAAAATTTTGATTTAGTTTTTATTGATGATGCCGATTCTTTAATTAGACAACCTAAAAATATTGACAAAGTCTTAAAACTAGCAAAAATCACCGAGGAAGAAATAAATCAAGCTTTGGAAATCATTGAATTAAAAAGAAAAAACAAAGAAAAAAATAATCTAAAAATTGAAATAAACAAAAAAGAAAAAGGAATTATTATTGCTGCTTCAGCAACCCTAACTCCAAAAACAAAGAGAATAAATCTTTTTAAGGAACTTTTAGGTTTTGAGATTGGTATTTCATCAACCTATTTAAGAAACATCGAAGAACTTTATAAATTAGTAAATAAGGAAAATCTTTGGGAAGAATCAATAAAATGGATAAAAAAATTAGGAGAAGGAGGATTTGTTTATTTAAGCTCAGAATACAATCGTGATGATCTTAAAAATTATGTTCACTTTCTAAATAAAAACGGCATTAACGCTGTTTCTTACGAAAATTTTAATAATAAAAACATTGAAGCCTTCTTAGAAAATAAAATTCAGGTGATTGTTGGTTTTTCTAATATCAGAAATCCTCTTACCCGAGGAATTGATTTACCTCAAAAAGTAAGATATGCGCTTTTTGTTGGAATTCCCAAATTTATTTTATCTCTCAAATTATCTTTAAGCCCTCTCCAACTTTTTTTAATTTCTTTAACCTTAAGAGAAATTTTGGATGAAAAAGAAAAAAAATTTATTGACAAACAGATTAATTTTTTAAAGAAAATATCTTATCTTAAAGAAGATACAATTAAAGAAAATGAATCTTTAAAAACTAAGTTAGAAACTATAAAAAATTTCTGGGAAGAACTTATAAAACAAGAAGATTTTATTGAAAAAATTAAAACACATCCATTGCTTATATTAGAAAGAAGAGACAGCGAAATGATTCTTATTGTTTCTGATCCACGTGGTTATCTTCAAGCTTCAGGAAGAACTTCGAGACTTTATCCCCTAGGGTTAACTAAGGGATTAAGTTTAATATTAGCCGAGAATGAAAAACTTCTTAAACATTTAGCCAATAAGTTAAAAATCTTAGGCTATCAAATTAAATTTAAAGAGGTAAATGAAGTTAATTTGGAAGATATTTTAAAGAAAATTGACGAAGATAGAAATATTGTTAAGAAAGTAATCGAAGGAAAAGAGATAGAATTTAAAGATCCAATTGAAACCGCTCTTGTTATTGTTGAATCACCAACCAAAGCAAGAACAATAGCTAATTTTTTTGGTAAACCAGCAAGAAGAATTAAAAACGGATTAACTCTCTATGAAATTTCTTTAGGTAATTTACATTTAAATATTTGCGCAACAATGGGACATTTTGTTGATTTAACTTACTCAGATGGCTATTATGGGGTCAAAAAAATTGATAGTCAGTTTATACCTATTTTTCAGTTTATAAAAATATGTCGAAGTTGCGATCGTCATCTAAATTACACCGAAAATTTTTGTCCCGTTTGTGGAAGTAAAGAAATTTATACCAAAGAGGAGTTAATTGAAGGTCTCAAAAAATTAGCCTTGGAGGTTGATAAAATTTATTTAGCTTCTGATCCTGATGCCGAAGGTGAAAAAATAGCTTTCGATCTCTTTAATTATCTTTATCCATATAATAAGAATATTTTAAGAATCGAACTTCATGAAATTACTCGCGAGGAGTTTTTGAAAAGAATAAAAGAACCACGCGAAATCAATACTTACTTAGTTGAAGCACAGCTTTTACGAAGGATTTCTGATAGGTGGGTTGGCTTTTTTTTAAGTGAAAAAATTCAAAATCATTTTAAAAATTTAAACCTTTCTGCTGGTAGAGTTCAAACACCTATTTTGGGCTGGATTCTAGAAAGAGCCGAAAAAGTTAAGAATAAAATTTATTATTTAAGAGTTGGTTTTGATGATTCTTTAATTAGATTAGAAACAGATAATAAAAATTTTGTAAAGAAGATAAGAGAAAAATTTAAAAATAAAGAACTTAAAGTAAGAATAAAAATCAATAAAGAGGAAGAAGAAATTAGAAAACCTCTACCGCCTTATGATACGAGTAATCTTTTAAAAGATGCTTTTAATTTTTTTAAATTCGGAGCCGACCAAACAATGAAATTGGCTCAAGATTTGTTTGAAAGAGGTTTGATTACTTATCATCGAACCGATTCAACTTATATATCTGATTTTGGCTTAAGAGTTGCTCGAGAATTTTTAGAAAATTTAAACAAAATAGAAATTTTTAAACCCAATCATTTTGGTTCCCCAGGAACACATGAAGGCATAAGACCAACAAAAGCTTTAACTGTTGATGAATTAATTGAAGAAATGATTGTTTTAGGTGATCGAAGTTTAACAAGCAATCATTTAAAACTTTACGGTTTAATTGTTAATCGTTTTCTTGCTTCTCAAGTAAAAGAAGCAAAAATTATTAAAATAAATGGTAAAATTTATCTAGAAGATTTAGAAAAAGATTTTGAAGAAATTAAAAAAATTAAAGAAAGGGGTTATTTAGAATTTTATTATCATCTTAAAGAAACAAAATTGGAAGAGGGCGAATTCATTGTGAAAAATCTAAGAATTCAAAGGGTTCCTAAAGAATTTTATTATACTCAGGGTGAATTAATAGAAGAAATGAAAAAAAGAGGTTTGGGCAGACCCTCAACTTATGCAACTTTTATTTCAACTTTGCTTGAAAGAAAATATATTTTAAATAAATCTGGTTATTTAATTCCAACAAGTTGGGGCAAAACGATTTATCAATATCTAAAAGAAAAATACTTTCAATATATTGATGAGGAATTTACAAGGATTTTAGAAAAGAATATGGACAAAGTTGAAAGTGGCGAAGCTAATTATCTTACAATTTTAGAAGAACTTTTCAATAAAATTTTTAAAAATGCAACTTATTGATTTAGAAAGAAAAATAAAAATAATTTTAAGAAAGAACTTAAAAAAGACTTCATGGAAAAACATAGAGAATAAACTTCAATTTTTTATAGTCAAAAATCTAGATCGTGGAGATTATTCAACTAATCTTCTTTTTCTTCTTGATAAATTTGCTCCTAATGAAAAAGAGATTATTTTAGAAAAAATTAATAAAAAACTTAAAAATCATTTTAAAAAAATTGAAATAGTTAATAATTATTTAAACTTTCATCTTTCGGATTATGTTTTATTCAAGGTTTTGAGAAATATTTTTAAAAAAGGCGAAAAACATTTTTATAGCTATATAGGAAGAAAAAGAAAAATAATTGTTGAATATGTTTCTGCCAATCCAACAGGACCCCTGCATATAGGCAATATTCGTGGTGCCGTTTTAGGAGACACTTTAGCTAATTTTCTTAAAATTTTAGGTTTTAGAGTAACAAAAGAATATTATGTAAATGATAGAGGAACACAAGTTGAAATTTTGGTTAAATCGATTTTAGCTAATTTAGGGAAAATTCCCGAAGAAGAAAATTTTTATAAAGGAGATTACATCAAAGAAATAGCAAGAGATCTAAAAGAAAAAATTGAAAACATAAATGATCTAAAAAAAATTGAAGAAATGGCTTGTAATTATGTTTTAGAAAATTATATTAAACCATCATTAAAAAAACTTGGTACATCATTTGACAATTATTTTTCTGAAAAAAGTCTCTATCAAGATAAAAATAAATTAGAAAAGATTATCGAGTTATATAAAAAAATGTTTCTTATCGAAGAAAAAGACGGAGCTTTAATTTTAAAATTAACCAAAATTGGAGAAATAAAAGATGAATTTCTAATAAGAGCTAATGGTGAACCAACTTATTTTTTTTCTGATATCCTTTATCATTATAATAAGTTTTTTGAAAGAAAATTTAAAATAGGAGTAAATATTCTGGGAGCCGATCATCATGATCATATTAGAAGACTCAAAAAAGCTTTAGAGGTGTTAAAAATAAAAGAATCACAAATAAAAATAATTACTTATCAACATGTTCATCTTAAAAAGGAAGAAAAAATATTAAAAATGTCAAAAAGAAAAGGAGTTTTTGTAACAATTGATGATTTGCTTTCAGTTATTAATCCAGGAGTAGTTCGAATAATGTTTTTAAGTATGACACCGGAAACAACTTTAAACTTTGATATGGAAATTGCTCAAAAAGTTTCTGAAGAAAATCCTTTTTGGTATCTTCAATATGCTTATGCAAGATTGAATAATATTCTTAAAAGAGCTGAAGAAAGGGGTTATAAAATTCCAGAAAAATTTGATCCCCAAAAATTAGCAAAATTTTATATTAAAGAAGAGGAAATTAAAAATTTAATTAGAATTCTTCATCAATTTAAAGATTTAAGTATTATTATCTATAGAGAATTAAAACCAAATCTTTATTATGATTATCTTTTAAATGTTGCTAAAGAAATTCACCACTTTTATGAAAAAAGAAGAATAATCCAAGAAGAAAAAATTGATAGAAGAGATCTCTTTTTAGTAAAAACCCTAAGAGATGTTTTAGGTTTTTTTCTTAAAATAGTGAACATAGAACCTATGGAAAAAATATAAAATCTCTTGAGAAATAATAGCTATAAATATAGCTAAAAAGATGCTAAAAATAATATCTATTAAAAAATGAGAAAAAGAAATAATACTAAAAATACTAATCAGAACAGAAATTATTAGAGAGAAAATAAAAAATCTAAAACTTAGAGGCATAACAAAAAATGTATAACTAAACGAAAAAAGGGCATGGCCTGAAGGAAAACTATCATTCAAAATTAGGTTTGGAACCAAATAGCTTATTGGTCTTAAAGAAGGAAAGGTATTTTTAAAGAAAAAAAGAAGAAAAGAAATAACAAGAGTTAGAAAAATAAATTTACCATATATAATTAAACCTGTATTAACATTTTCTTTCATTCTTCGAAAGATCAAAGATAAAACAAAGAGAATTTGAATTAAAATTAAAATATCTCGAAACAAATTAAAGTAATAGTAAAAATCAATCAAATTCATTTTATTTTAATTTTAAAAAAATGTTTGAAAAAATTAAAGGATATTTTTTGAAAAATTTTGAAGCTAAACAAATAATTGTTAAGAATTCTTTTTGGATATTTTTTTCGCGATTCTTAGGAAGTATTTTTCGAGCAGCTTTAGTAATTCTGAGTTTTAGAATTCTTGGACCAAGTTTGCAAGGAAGTTTTTATCTAGCAATGAATTTTATCTTAATTTTTTCTGTCATTCCTGATTTCGGTTTGGTTCCTATTTTTATAAAGAACTTAACTCAAGAAAAAGAAAAGAAAAAGGAAATAATTGCTAATTTTGTTTATTCTTTTTTTCTTCTTTTTCTTATTAGTTTTTTTCTTATAATTTTAACTCGTAAATTTGTTATTAAAGATAGTCTAGCTCAAAAAATAATTTTAATTTTAATCCCTTTTATTTTTTTTGATACATTAAGAGAAATTCTCTATAGTCTTTTTCGAGCTGAAGAGAAAATGGAGCTTCAGGCTTTAAGTTATAGTTTAACTAATTTTCTTTTGATGTCATTCGGATTATTTGTTTTATTTAATTATCCCCATCCTTTAAATCTTGCTTTAGCTTATCTTTTTTCTTCATTTTTAGGTTTAATTTTTACTTTTTTTCTTTTAAGAAAAGATTTATTTTTTAATTATCTTAAATTTATCCGCCTAAAAGAACCATTAATCATTTTAAATAAAAGTTGGCCAATAGGTATTGCTAATTTTATTTTTCTTCTTATAACTTATATCGATACTTTAATTTTGGGCTATTTTAGAGCAAAAAGTGAGGTTGGTATTTATAATTCGGTAGTTAAAATAAACGAAGTTTTGTTTATCTTACCTCTTTCATTAGCAATGGCAATTTATCCAAGATTAACAAAGGAATTAAACGATAAACAAAGATTTCACGAAGCCTTAGAATTTGGATTTAACTTTTCTCTTTTAATCTCTCTTCCAACTCTTTTTGGTATTTTCTTTTTTTCTTATGATCTTATTAATTTTCTTTATGGCAAGGAGTATCTATCAGCTAACCTCGCTTTAAAGTTTTTGTCGTTTTCTATTCCTTTTAATTTTTTCTTTCTTATTCTTGTTGACACCTTAATTGCTCTCGATAGAAGAAAAGAACTCATAAAATTTGACCTCATTGTTCTTTTGATTAATGCTCTTCTTAATTTAATTTTTGTTCCACTTTATGGACTATACGCTTCAAGTTTAATAACTTCTTTTTCTTCTTTTCTTTCTTTCTTGTTTGGTTTTCTTTTGTTAAAAAAATATATAAATTTTCATTTAAAAAAGCTTAATTTGATAAAACCTCTTTTTGCTTCATTTGCTGCTGTTTTTCTTGTTTATTTCTTACCAATTCACTTAATCTTCAAAATAATTTTAGTTGTTATTATCTATTTTCTTTTTCTCTATTTTGTTAAAGACCCTATTTTAAAAGAAATTTTTAAATTCATTCAATAATTTTAACACCCATTGATTTAGCAACTCCTTCAACTATTTTCATTGCCTTTTCAATATCTCTTGTATTCAATTCAGATAATTTTTTTTCAGCTATCTTCCTTACATCTTCTTTAGTCAAACTTCCAACAAAATTTCTTCCCGGTTCGTGTGATCCTTTTTCAATTTTTAGAGCCATTTTTATAAGCGTACTAATTGGCGGAGTACCTATTTTTATATCAAAAGTTTTATCTTCATAAATAGTCAAATAAACAGGAACTTCAATTCCTTCCATATCTTTAGTCATTTGATTAAACTTATTACAAAATTCAACAATATTAATACCATGAGGTGCTAATGATGGACCAAGTGGTGGTGCTGGTGTTGCTTTTCCACCAGGAATAATAAGTTTCAATTTAATCTTTACTTTCTTTGCCATTTTTGTTTTTACAATTTTTTAATTTGGAGAAAATCAGCTTCGACGGGAGTTTCTCTGCCCATGATAGGAATTAAAACTTTTGCTTTTTGTCTATCATAATCAATCTCAACAATTTTTCCTTTCAAGCCTTTAAAAATACCATGAACAATTTCAACAACATCACCAACAGAAAATTCGGTTTGAATAGTTGGTTCTTCTTTTTCTATCCTCGACAATATTTCCTTAATCTCTTCTTCGTTTATTGGAATAGGGGTTGCACCGACACCTACAAAACCTGTTACTTTGGGAGTGTTTCTAATAACATACCAAGAAAGATCATCAACAATCATATCAATAAAAACATAACCTGGATAAATTTTTTTTTCAACAAGTTGTCGTTTACCTTGTTTAATTTCCCAAACTTTTTCCTTAGGAACAAGAACTCTAAAAATTTTATCTTTAACATCAAAATCTTCAGCTCTTTGAAGAATACTTTGAGCTACAATTTCTTCAAAACCAACAACAGTATGTATTGCATACCAACCTCTACCTAAATTTAATCTTTGTTTGGGCATTTTTATTTAACTAAAATTAGACTTATAAAAATAATTTCTATTAAAGCGAAAAAAACTAAAAAAATAGTAGTAAATATTATAACATCAGAAGTTATTTTAATTGTTTCATTGATGCTAAGCCAATTAACTTTTTTAAGTTCTAACCAGGATTCTTTTAAATATCCTTTAATATCATTTAAAATTTTCATCATTTTTTACTTTATTGGTGAAAGAACTAAGTCGCCTGATTGTTTAATTTCAACTAATAATTTTTGACCAGTTTTTAATTTTTGAGCTATAATTTTTTCAGCTAAAGGATTAAGAATATATTTTTGAATAGCTCTTTGCAGAGGACGAGCACCATAAACCTCATCAAAGCCTTTTTCAATCAAAAGTTCTTTTACCTTATCACTAAATTCAACAAAGATATTTTTTTCTTCTAATCTTTTCTTAACTCTATTTAACTGAAGATCAACAATTTTTGTTAGAGCTTCTTTTGAAAGTGGTTTAAAGATTATAATATCATCAATACGATTGAGAAATTCTGGTTTAAAGAATTCTTTTAGTGATGACATTATCTTTTCTCTTAGATTATCAAATTCTCCAACTTGAGTAGTAAAACCTAATGAACCTATTTTTCTAAAGTAATGAGTTCCAATATTAGAAGTCATAATAATTATAGTATTTTTGAAGCTAACAGTTGTTCCTTTATTATCGGTTAATCTTCCATCATCAAGAATTTGAAGTAAGAGATTAAAAACTTCGGGATGAGCCTTTTCAACTTCATCAAAGAGAATTAAACTATAAGGTCTATGTTTAACTGCTTCAGTAAGTTGTCCTCCTTCCTCATAACCAACATAACCAGGTGGTGAACCAATAAGTTTGGCAACTGAATGTGGTTCCATATACTCTGACATATCAATTCTAATCATCGCTTTTTCATCATTAAACATAAATTCGGCTAGGGCTTTTGCTAGTTCTGTTTTCCCTACTCCTGTTGGACCTAAAAACATAAATGAAGCTATTGGACGATTTTCATCATTAAGACCGGCACGAGCACGTCGAAGAGCATTACTAACAGCACTAATAGCTTCTTCTTGACCGACAACTCTTTGACTTAAAATTTCTTCAGCTTTAAGAAGCTTTTCGGCTTCACTTTCCATCATTTTTTTAACAGGAATTCCTGTCCAACGAGAAACCACTTCGGCTACATCTTCAGCGGTGACATAATCTCGAATAAAAATTGTTTTAGATTTTTTAAATGAATTTTCTAATTCTTTCATTTCTTTCTCCAAAGCAGGTATTTCACCATAAATTAATTCAGCAAGACGAGTTAAATCTCCTGATCTTTCGGCTGCTTCTACTTCAAGTTTAAGAAGATCCAATTTTCTTTTTAAATCTTGATATTTTTCTTTTATTTTCTTTTCTGCTTGCCAGCGGGTAACTATTTTTTCTTCGTCTTTTTTAAGTTTTTCTAATTTTTGTTCGATTGATTTAAGTTTAGCTTTGTCTTGTTTCTCTTCTCTTAGTAAAGCTTCTTTCTCAATTTCCAATTTTTTAATTTCATTTCTTAAGTTTTCTATTTCCGCCGGGGTTGTTTCAATATGAATTCTTAAACTTGCACAAGCTTCATCAATTACATCAATAGCTTTGTCAGGTAAAAATCTATTAGTAATATATCTTGAAGAAAGTTTAACAGCAGCAACAATTGCTTCATCTAAAATTTTAACTCCGTGATGAATTTCATATTTTTCTTTTAATCCTCTTAAGATAGCAATTGTATCCTCAATTGATGGTTCATTAATAATAACTGGTTGAAATCTTCTTGCAAAAGCAGGGTCTTTTTCAATATAAAGCTTATAATCTCTAAAAGTTGTTGCGCCGATTATTCTTAATTCTCCTTTAGCTAAAACAGGTTTCAAAAGATTAGCAGCATCAATAGCTCCTTCAGCTGCTCCAGCTCCTACTAAAGTATGCATTTCATCAACAAAAAGAATAAATCTTCTTGGATCCGATTGAATTTCTTTAATAACTGCTTTTAACCTATCTTCAAACTCGCCTCTAAATTTTGATCCGGCAATCAAAGCTCCGATATCTAAAGAGAGAATATTTACATTTTTCAATGATTCGGGAACTTCATTTTTGACTATTCTTTGAGCTAAACCTTCAACAATAGCTGTTTTCCCTACTCCTGGTTCGCCAATCAAAACAGGATTATTTTTCGTTCTTCTCGATAAAATCTCAATAATTCTTCTAATTTCAGTATCTCTGCCAATAATTGGATCGAGTTTATTCTTTTTAGCTAATTCAGTTAAATTGATACTATACTTTTCAAGAACTCTATATTTAGCTTCTGGGGTTTCATCAACTACTTTTTGACCTTTTCTTAAAGTAATTAAAATTGAATTAATTTTTTCGGTTGTTAAACCAAATCTTTCTAAAACTATTCTTGCTGGACTTTTTACTTCAGCTAAAGCTAAAAGAAGATGCTCTAAAGAAACAAACTCATCACCCATTTTTCTCGCTAAATAAGAAGCTCTTTCAATAACTTGACTTGCATCAGTACTTAAATAAAGTGAAGAAATTTCGCCTGTCGAAAAAATTCTAGGAATTTTATCTAAAGCATCTTCAATAACATTTAAAACTATATCTGGATTTATCTTAGCTTCAGCAAATATATCTTTAATAATTTCTCCTTCAACAGAAAGAACCCCCCATAAAATATGAAGAGCTCTGACTTCATTATGTCGGAGTTCGCCGGCTTTGTCATGAGCTTTCATCAAAGCCTCACTTGCTTTGAGTGTAAAGCGGTTATTGGGTATCATTAATTAAATTATATCATAAATTGGGCAGTAGAGGATTCGAACCTCTAACCTCCTCGCTGTGAACGAGGCGCTCTTCCGTTGAGCTAACTGCCCCTTTTAACTATAATTTTTAAATTAGTTTGGATGCTATAACCTAAATTAATAGGAATTTCAAATTCTCCTTCATTTTTTATTTTTCCTTTCAATAAAATTTGTGATTTATTAATTTTTATACCCTTTTCTTGAAAAGCTTTCAAAATTTTTTCTTTTGTTACCGGAGAAAAAACTTGGCCTTTTGGACCAATTTTTAAATTAAATTCAAACCTTAGTTTTTCAATTTCTTCTTTTAGTTTTAAAATTTCTTGTTTCCTTTCTTCTTTTTTTGTTTCTAAAAGAAGTGGTTTTAATTCACTTCTTAATTTTTCTTCAGTTGCTAAAGCAACTTTTCCTTGAGAAAAAAGATACTTAAAATAACCTGGTTTAACGCTTTTGATCTCTCCTTTTTGACCTAAATGAGGAATATCTTCTAAAAGAAGAACTAGTAAGCTTCTTTGTTTTTTCTTTTTTCTTGGCATTTCAATTAAATATTTTAACTTTTTTTTGAAGTTTTTTCAATAACAAATAAAGAAAGAAGCAGGGTTAAAAAAAAGTTAATCAATTGAGAAACAAGACTGCTAAAAATAGCCCCAAAAGCACCATACGTAGGAACTAAAATAAAATTAAGAATTAAATTCAAAACAGCTGGAATAAGAGTTATAAAAAAATCTAACCATTGAAGGTTAAAAGCAAGAAGAACATAATCCAAAAAATTAGTTTGAAACATAAAAATTAAAATCCAAACTAAACTATAAACCAAAGGCAGAGCATCAAGATATTCTTTTCCAAAACCTATATAGATAAGAAGAGGCGATAAAGGAATCATTATTAAACTTGTAAAAAAACCCAAAAGAAAATGTAAAATCAAAAAAGCGTAGAAATATTTTTTTAATCTCTTTAAGTCAGAAATTAATTTTGAGATTAAAGGGAAAATAGCAGTTGAAAAAAGATAACCCAAAAAACTAACGGCTAAAATCAATTTTGAGGCAACAGCATAAGTTCCTACTTCTTTAAAATTTCGAAAGTGTCCAAGAATTAACTGATCAGTAGAAAAGAAAATATAACCCAAAAGTCCGAAAAAAGTCAAAGGAAGTCCGTTTTTAAAATAATAAATAAAATTTGCTTTGTTTAGATTTTCTTTTTTAAAAAGTTCTTTGATGTTTAATTCAAAACTGATGTTTTTTTTAAAGAAGAGAAAAACAACAAAAAAGGCTGCGAGAGAACTAAATAAATAAGCTAAACCAATAGCCAGTGAACTTTTTAAAATTAAAGATAAAAATAAAATAAAAATAACAATTGTTATTCCTTCTATTAAATTACTCAAAAAATTAAAAAAACTTTTATGAATTGTTATAAAAAAAGAAGTAAAATAACCCCTCAAAGAATAAACAAGAAAATAAAGAATCATGATGAAATAAAGAAGAAAACTGTATTCTTTGTTTTTCAAAACTAAATAACCTGAAAGAGAGATTAAAAAAATAAAAAAGTTCACTAAAATTTTGAGCACTAAAGAGTTTTTAATTAAATTTTCTTTATTCTCTTTTTGTTGATAATCACGAATCAAAAGCTGGGATATTCCAAAATCAGAAAAAATAAAATAAAAACCAGCCAAAGAAACAACATAAGAAAATAAACCTAAAATTTCTTTTCCGAGAAGACGAGCAATAATTAAAAATAAAATTAAATGCAAACTCCTGCTCGTTATTTCTGAAAGATAAAGCCAGAAAGTATTTTCTAAAATCGAAAAATGGGATTTCAAAAGATTTTTAATCCTCTTTATCATTGAAGAATTTTTATTTTCAAATTTTTATTTTCAAATTTTTTGTAATCATCTTTATTTAAAATCCCATTTTGAGCTCCTAATTCTTGAATAACTGAACTTGAATTTGCTGTCCCCCAAATTATGGCTTTTATAACATTTTCTTCGTTAATTTTTTCATTTAAGACTAAACAACCAAAAAAAGCAGAACTAAAAGCATCGCCCGCTCCGGTTTTATCAATCAATTTTTTTATTTTAAATATACCCGCCTTATAAATTTTATCTCCAAAGAAAACAAGACAACCTTTATCACCTAAAGTGATTACTAAAATCTTTAATCCAAGTTTTTTATAAATTTTTCTTCCTAAAGTGATAATATCACTCTTTTTATCTTTCGTAAAAATTCTTGATTCTTCTTCATTAATAAAAACAATATCTGTTAAACAAAGAGCCTTAAAAGAATTTTTATCTTGAAGAAAAACCTTAGATGGATTAATTCCTATTAGTTGTGTTTTGTTTCTTATTAATTTTAAATAATTTAAAAGCTCGTGGGGTGGGGTTTTCCCCGGTGTGATATAAATATAAGGGGTGGGCTTAATTGATTTTAATTCTTTAAAAGTGAACTCTGATTCAGGTCCTCGAAAAACAAAAATCAACCTTTCTCCTCTGGCTGGTAAAAAGACAACCGAGAAGGTTGTACTTTTTTTATGTCTAAAAATTCTATAATTAATTCTTGTTTTTCTTAATTCTGATTCTATTATCCTTCCTAAAAAATCTCTACCTAAATGAAAATAAATTTTTGGATCTAAACCAAGTTTTTTAAAAGTTGCTGAAGCATTGAAGGCACCTCCACCCAAAGAAAAAGCAAAATCTTTAACTTCTATCTTTGAGCCTAATTCAAGTTTTTTTTCATCGGAAACCAAAATTATATCCAAAACAACTGATCCAATAGCTGTTATCTTCTTCATAAATTAAATTTTAATCTAAATATCGATAATAAACTCAAAAATAAATAATCCCTTGTTTTCATAGAAATTTGCTTGATGATAAGTAATTGCTTTAATATCTTTTTTGAGTAAATTAAACCGGAAACCATTTAGTTTTCCTTTAATTTTATTTAAGCTAAGCTCTTCTTCGTTAAAATTTAAAAAAATTGCTTTTTTAATATATGTCTGGGAAAGAACTTCAGAAAGAAAATCAATCAAAAGAAAAGCTGGATTTTTATTTTCTAAATCTAAAAATATTTCTTCTTTCTCTTTGGTCAATTTTGGTTTCCAAAAAGATTTTAAAGCTAAAAGGGAGTTTTGAATAATTTCTTTAAAATTTCTACCATAAACTCTTATTCTAAAATCAGCTGTATGCCCTAAAAACTCATATTTTTTCATTTAAATTTCCTTTCTATTTTTTCAAAACCTAGATAAGGAACAAGAACTTCCGGAATTAAAATATAATCTTTTCTTTGATAATTTTCTAAAATGGCGGCAATTGCTCTTCCAATGGCTAAGGCAGTTGCATTTAACATATGAAGATATTCAACGGAACCTTTTTTTCTCCTAAATCTAGCATTTATTCCTCGAGCTTGATAATCAGTCGTATTTGAACAAGAATGGGTTTCTCGATATTTATTTTGTCCAGGAAACCAAACTTCAATATCATATTGCTTATAATCTGTTCTTCCCATATCACCCGTACAAATAAAAACAACTCGATAAGGTAATTTAAGGGCTTGGACAATTTTTTCTTCTAAAGAAAGGAGAAAATTATGTTCTTCTTCTGATTTCTCCGGTAAAGTGAAACTAAACATTTCTACTTTCTCAAATTGATGAGTTCTCAAAATTCCTTTAACATCTTTACCGTAACTTCCAGCTTCACGCCGAAAACAAGGAGAAAAACCTAGATATCTTTTAGGCAACTCTTCCTCATCTAAAATTTCGTTAGCATGATAAGGGCCGATTGTATGTTCAGCACTTCCTATTAAAAATAGATCATCCTTTTCTAAATAGTATCTTTCTTCCCTATCAGCTCCGGTTATTCTTCCCATACCTCGATAATATTTTTCTTTAATAAAATAAGGTGGAATAATTGGTATAAAACCATAAGGTAAAACTGTATCAAAAACAAACTTAATCAAAGCAATTTCTAAAAGAACAACCTCGTTTTTAAGATAATAAAATCGTGAACCAGCAACTTCTCCAGCCTTATCAGTATCAATTAAATCGTACTCTTTACCCAAATCTAAATGATCTTTTACTTCGAAATCAAATTTTGGTATTTCACCCCAAGTTCGCAAAACAACATTATCATTTTCATCTTTACCCTTTGGAACATCTGGGGCTGGAAGATTAGGAATTAAATCAATTTTTTCCTCAAAAATTTTTTCTAATTCTTCTATTTTTGTTTCAATTTCCTTTAATTCCTTCTTTTTTTCTCTTATTTCTTCAATTATTTCATCGCTTGGTTTGGTTTTGGAAACTTTATTAATCAAAGCTCTGATATTATCTCTCTCTTCAATTAATCTATTTATCTTCTCTTTTAAAGAAACTATTTCGTCAACAATTGAAACATCTTCCCAACCTCTTAACCTTAATCCTTCTTTATATTTTTCAGGATTTTTCAAAAGATCTTTTATATCAATCATTTTAAAATTATTTTAATGAAAAGAAAAAGAAAAATAAAGAATATTAACTGGGATTATGTTTTTTTCTTTTTTATTTTAATTACTTTTATTTACTTAGTATTTTTCTTTAATTTCAAGAGTTTAAGAGTATCTCCACCAGAAAAAATTTTCTTAGGAGAAAAATATTTTTTAAACAAACCGTTGATTTTAATATTTTTAAATTCGAAGAAATTAATTGAAGAAAATAAAGAAATTATGGAAATTAATATAAAACCAAATTTTTTTCAAAGAAAAATAATTATCAATTTCAAAATTGCCAAACCTCTAGCGATTATTTACGATGCTCTCAATCAAAAATCTTATTATTTAGATAATTACGGAAGAATTACAAAAAAAGCAGAAAGCAATGAAAACTTTTTAACAATAATTTCTTATAAAGAAATTAAAGAGGGGGCTCTTCTAAATCCTAAATTAAAAAATTTTTTCGATCTTCTTTTTGAATTTTCGAATCTTTATTCTTTCAAAATAAAAAAAATAATAATTCACTCAAACTTTGATATTAGTGTTATTAACAATTTAGATCAACAATTTTTGTTCGATCCCAATAAAGATCACGAAGAACAAATTAAAAAACTTTATATTTTCCTTGAATATCAAAAAGAACAAAAATTTATAAATCCCAAAAGAATCGATCTAAGAATCCCGCAAAAAATTTATTTTAAATAAACTTTATTCCCGAGGAGGAAGGCACTCACGATGATAAACAGGTCTTCCTTTAGAAGGGATAAAAGGAAGAGCATCTATCGGTTTTCCACATTTAGCGCAAATCCAAGATTCTCCTTCCCTAGGAGTATAAAGCCTTTTCTTAAATCCTTTATTTCTCATTTATTTTTTAATTATTTTTATCGACCTTCCTCCTCAAGATACCCTCTCTAAACAAAATTTTAGAGAAGATACTTAGGAGTTTTAATTTATTATACACTAAAAACTTAATTTTTCCAAAATAAAATTATAAATTTTTTCCTTTAAATCAGGATATTTTTCTAAATAATCAGTTCCATGACCACCTTTTTCATAAAAAATAAAAGTCGATGAGGGGTATTTTTCTTTAAACCAGTCAAATCCTTTAAGAGCCATTTCTTGATCATCTTTAGATGAAACAATTAAAAATTTATCTTTCAAACTTTCCTTATAAAAATTTTCTAAAATTATTCCTCGATAATTATAACCAGGTGATAGTAAAACTCCAGCTTTTATTTCTTCATTCTCTGACATATATTCAAAAACTAAATTAGCTCCTATACTTGCTCCAATTAAAAATATTCTATTTTTAGAAAAACCTTCTTTTTCTAAAAAACCCACACTTGCTTCTAAGTCTTTAATAGATTCTTGTTCTTCTTTTTCACTCATTTTTAAATAGTCTAAATAACCCTTGGGAGATTCAATACTTTCGCCATGACCTCTCAAATCAATAGCTAAAACACTTAAACCTTTTTCTTGAAGATATTTAGCTAAAGAATGATAGCTTTCTTTTGTTTTAGGCCTCATATGAATTAAAATACCAGCAAATTTTGCTTCTTTGTTCTTATAATAATTTCCAACAATTTTTACTCCATCTATGGTTAAAAAACTTACTTTTTCAAATTCCATTTCTTTTCTTTTTGAAAAACGAAAAAGAAAAATTAAAGAAAGACCTATAATTATTATAAAAAGAAAAAGAAAAATAAATTTTTTCATTAAAAGTTTATTTATTTTGTGCCCGGGGAGGGAGTCGAACCCTCACGGGGACTTCGCCCCAGCAGATTTTAAGTCTGCTGCGTCTGCCAATTCCGCCACCCGGGCAGAATTTTATGGGCAGGGTAGGGATCGAACCTACGACCTCCGTCTTATCAGGACGGCGCTCTACCACTGAGCTACCTGCCCAATTGCGCGGGCGACCGGACTCGAACCGGCGACCTCCGGCGTGACAGGCCGGCGTTCTATCCAACTGAACTACGCCCGCATCTCTCTTTTGTAAATTATTTTATCAATTAATCCATATTGTTTTGCTTCTTCGGCTGACATCCAAAAATCTCTCTCAGTATCTTTTTCAATTTTCTCGAATGGTTGACCTGTATGTTGGGCTAAAATCTCATTAACTTTATTTTTAATTTTAATTAACTGCTTAGTTGTAATTTCGACATCTTTTACTTGACCAGCTATTCCCGGAGAAGAAACATATACTTGATGAATTAAAATTTGGGTATTAGGAAGACAGGCTCTTTTATTACGAGCTCCAGCGGCTAAAAGAAGAGCAGCAGCAGAAGCAACTGAACCTATACCAATTGTTTGAACATCCGGTTTCACAAATTGCATCGTATCATAAATAGCTAAAGCAGCTTCAACGCTTCCTCCAGGGCTATTAATATAAAGATAAATATCCTTTTCTGGATCTTCATGTTCTAAAAAAAGGAGTTGAGCAATTACTAAATTAGCAACATTATCATCAATTGGGGTTCCTAAAAAAATTATTCTTTCTTTCAAAAGTCTTGAGTAAATATCGTATGCTCTCTCACCATGTTGCGTTTTTTCAATAACAATCGGAATAAGTTGGTTTTTAAAATTCTCTTCCTTCATTATTTTAATTATTTTAATTATAACATAATTTAAACCCCTTTAGGCAAAAACAAAAAAGAAAGAAAATAGAAAACTAAAAGAAAAGGGATAAAAAGCAAAACTGATTGAAGAAGAAAAGAAACCAAAAGAAACTCGGAAAAAATAAAAGAAAAAATTAAAGAAAAAAATATGTTCTTTTTAAAGAAAACTAAAAGATAATAAAGATTAAAAAGAAAAATAAAAATTAAAACAAAACTAAAAGATGTTGGTTTATTGTAAAGGAAAGCGAAAAGAAAAGAAATAATGAAAAGAAATATTAAATGTTCGAGATTTTTAATTTTTTTGAAATAAAAATAAGATATAAAGAGAAATAAAGATAGCCACCAAAAATTAAGATTTTCTAAAAAAAAATAAAAAATTAAAACAAACAAAAGATAAAGAAAACCTTGTAAAAATGAACCCCGAAAATACCAAGAAGATAAAAGACTAAAAAAAATTAAGGGTATTAAAATAAAATTCGAATAACTTTTAAAAACAAAAAGAAAAAGAATAAAAAAAAGAGAGAAAAGATAAGTATATTCTTTAAATATCAAGATCTTTAACCTGGATAGCGTATTTTTCAATAAATTTTCTTCGTGGTTCAACATCTCCGCCCATTAAAATTGTAAATAATCTATCCGCCTCTTCAGCATCTTTAATTGTAACTTGTTTTAAAACTCTTTTTTGGGGATTTAGAGTTGTTTCCCAAAGTTCTTCAGGGTTCATTTCTCCTAAACCTTTGTAACGCTGAACATTAATATTTTCTTTTCCTTTTTTTGCTAAATTTTTCAAAATTTCTTCTTTTTCATTATCGCTGTAAGCATAAAAAATTTCTTTTCCTTTTTGAATTTTATACAAAGGCGGTTGAGCTATATAAAGATGTCCATTTTCAATAATAGGTCTTAAATAACGATAAAAAAGAGTTAAAAGAAGGGTTCTAATATGAGAACCATCAGTATTATGAACTAAAATTCCGGCTGGTGAAGCTAAAAAATTTTCATTAACTTTTACTGAAATATCATAAACAAAGGGATTATCTGGTTTAATTTTTTTAATGGAAACAATTGGTAGAAGAATTGTCTTATTGGGTCCCAAATATTTAAGAAACTTTTTATTTCTATAATTCTTGCTAAATCTTTTAAGATATTCTTCTAATTTTTTAGCATTTTTATGATTTTTCCAAATATCTCTAATTTTTCTTAAATTTTCAATTCCAGAAATAGTGATAACATATCTAGGTTTTTGACTTGAAATTAAAACTCCATCTTTCCGATAATGATCTTTAGAAAATCTTGAATTAATACGAGGAAAAATGCCGAAACTTCTAAAAAGAATAATTAAATCCTCTTGAAGATCTCGAGAGGTAGTTGTGAAATAAATTTTATAATCTCTGTTTTTAGCTATTATACTGCCATCACTTTCTAAATAACCTTTCAGAAATGCTTTTTGAACACTTTTGGGCGAAGTTAAAATTTCTGGGGGAATAAATTTTTCAAAAGATTTTTTACCAAGAAGATTTAATTTTTTAAGAATTAACTTAAATTCATAAGAGTGAAAATGTAGATTAATGCTTTCTTTTCTTTTTTCTAAAATCGGTTTTGCCCTTAAAACATCTTTAATTATTTTTTTAATTCTTCTTAAATAGAATTCTTTATCTTGACCTAAACAAATCATAAACCTATTTAGGTTTTCTTTCTCCGGTGAAAAACAGCCACCACCAATGAACCAACCTAAAAGATAAGCTAATTTTTCATCTAAAACAAATTTTGTTTGAATTTTTCGTGAATGATTATTTAAATAATATTCAGCATTTTTTATTTCTTCTTTGAGTTCTGTTAAAGGTACAAAAAACTCTGCTTCTTGTAAAATTTTTTCTTCACCGAGAATCTTCAAATAATTTTGAAAAATGTCTAATTTGGGCATTACGTTATCAATTTTTTCTTCCCATTGTTGCAAAATAGCTGGATAAATATTCAACACTTGGGCCATCTTTTCTTTCGAAATTCCAGCCATTATTCTTTTTTCTTTTAATTTTTGAAAATCACTGTAGCTTAAATTAACCCAAGAATTAGGAGTTAAATATTTATAAGTTTTGAATTTAACTTGAATCCTTTCTTTTTCTTCTGAATTTTTAATTTCTTCTTCTAAATTTAAAACAATTTTTCTCCGAGGAATAGGTAAAACAAGAGGGAAGATTAATCTATCTCCTTTTTTAATTTTATGGGTTGGCAAAGTTATAAATTTACCATCACGATAAACAAAGAGGCTATGATCAGCAGTAACTTTAATTGTATAACCATATTGAGTTTTAATTTCATAAAGAGAATTTCTTAGGGGATGTCTAATTGTTTGATAAACATCTTGAAAAACAAATTTCTTCTTTTTAAAGTCATAAGCAACAACTTGATAATCTTCTGTGTCTTTTAAATCACTCTCAACAAATTCTCCAATTTTAACTTTTCTTAAAAGTTTTTCTTTTTTGTCATAAATTAAGATTGGTATTTCTGGAGTAAGACTATCAGCATCAGTGGCAATTATTATTTTTGAATAGCGAAGATTTTCTAAATTAAAATCTTTTCCCAAACCTGTTCCGAGAGCAATAATTAAGTTTCTAATTTCTTCAGATTTAAAAATTTTTACTAAATTTGCTTTCTCAACATTTAAAATTTTACCTCTTAGAGGTAAAACTGCTTGAAATTTTCTATCTCTTCCCTGTTTCGCTGAACCACCAGCTGATTCTCCTTCAACAATAAAAAGTTCTCTTTCTTCTGGATTTCTGGAAGAACAATCAGCTAATTTTCCTGAAAGCGTTAATCCAGTTTGAATTCTTTTTTTAAAAACAGCTTCTTTAGCTTCTTTAGCAGCTTTTCTTGCTTCAAAATTAGTTAAAATTCTATTTAAAATTAATTTTGTTTTTTCAATGTTTTTATGACACCATTCTTCCAATTCTTGAGAAACGATATTTTCAACTAAACTTTTTATTTCAGGATTACCAAGTTTAGCTTTTGTTTGTCCTTCAAATTGCGGTTCAGGAATTCTAAGAGATAAAACTAAAACTAAACCACCACGAATATCTTCTGTTGTTAAATTAATGCTCTTGTTTTTGAAAACTCCAAGTTCTTCTCCTAATTTTGTAAACGATTTAACTAAAGCACTTCGAAAACCTAAAAGATGGGTTCCTCCTTCGGGATTAATAATATTATTAGTAAAAACATATTCAATTGATTCTTGATGTTCTAAATAAGTAAAGGCAATATCAAGTTCATAATTTTCTCCTTTCGAAGAAATATAAATGATTTCCTCAAATAAAGGATGTCTTCCGTTTAAAAGATGCTTTAAAAAAACTTTCAGCCCTTGTTCGAAATAAAAACTATAAACAAAAGGTGGATCTTCTCTTTTGTCTTGAAAATTAAACCTTACGCTGGGTGTAAGATAGGCTTGGTGTCTTATATATTCTAAAATTTTTTGTCTGTCAAATTTTATTTCGGCAAAAATTTCTGGATCAGGTTCAAAAATAATTGTTGTTCCTGTATCTTCTGTTTTTTTCCCTTTTTCTAACTCGGTTATCGGTTTTCCCTTTTTATACTCTTGCTTCCATTCAAAACCATCTCTTTTAACAATTGCTTTAAGATATCTAGAAAGAGCGTTCACGACACTTACTCCAACTCCATGAAGACCACCAGAAACTTTATAAACTTTATGAGAAAATTTACCTCCAGCATGAAGCATTGTCAAAACTGTTTCCAGAGCAGATTTTTTAGTTTTAGGATGAATATCAACTGGAATACCCCTCCCATCATCAGTAATTCTTACTCTGTTTTCATTTTCAATAACCACTTCAATGTTTTTCGCATAACCAGCTAAAGCTTCATCAACTGAATTATTTAAAACTTCCCAAATTAAATGATGCAATCCTTCAATTCCTGTACCACCAATATACATTCCTGGTCTTTTTCTGACAGCTTCTATTCCTTCTAAAACTTGAATGTGTTCTGCTTTATAATCTTCGGAAGCTTTATTAACCATAATAAAAAAATTTTTATAAAAAATTTTTAATTATCAACTTAATTTTACCATATTTTCGATTGTTTTCTAATTTGATTTTTTGAAAATTTTTAATGATAATAAATTTAAGTTATGAAAAAAATTTTTTGGGGTTTTATATTAGGATTAAGTTTAAGTAGTATTTATTTAATTTATGCTTGGGTAAATCCAACTCAAAATCCACCTCAAGGTGGTGGCGTTCTTCAAACTGATTCAAGCGGTTTAAATATAATTACAACTACTAGAGTTAGTTCTGGTAATTTTTTAGTTACATCCGGAAGCGTTGGCATCGGGACGACAGCACCGGGTCAAAAATTGCATGTGGCTGGACAATCTGTATTTGGATATATTAGTGGCTCTAAAACTGGTGTCTATATTGGTAATGAAGATGCATATGGCGGAGCGCCATTTATACAAGGTGTCTCTTCGGCTTTTGGACCCAATAATTTAGTAATAAATCCAGCAGGTGGCAACGTCGGCATCGGGACGACGAATCCACAAAGAGCAAAATTGGTTGTTGAAGATACGATTGTTTCGCCTATAAATTCACCATGGGGTAGTGGAGCTAATAATGATGCTTTTGGATTGATGGTTTATGATCCTACTCCGGTTGATAATACAAAAAGATTATATAACATACAAGGCACAGTTAAAGAATTAGGAGCAACAAGTGTCAGTGGCTACAGAAACGGAGTTCACGGTTTATTAGTAAACAGTTCTGAAACTGATTGGTATTTGGGTGGAGTATTAGCGCAGCAAAGCGGACCATATAATAGGGCTTATGGAGTAGTCGGTTGGGTAAAATCTTGTCCTTCTGGGTATAAATGTTTCTCTGGATTTTTTGGTAGTGATGGTGGAAACTATCCTTTCGTAATTGAATCTGGCAACGTCGGCATCGGGACGACGGCACCGGAAGCAAAATTAGATGTAAGAAGTTTTATTCAAGTCAAAGGCTCTTTAACTAACCAATATTCTGCCTCTGGTTTTAATCTAAAAGCAGATGAAACGGTTAATTATTGGCATATAGGTTATAGAGGTAGTCTAAGTAATCAGCAAGGGAGTTTAGCATTTTGGTATTATAACGGTTCTAACTGGATTCAGCCCCTAGTTTTAACTCCTTCTGGTAGAGTTGGTATTCACACCCAGAATCCTGGTTCTGTATTTACTATAGTTAACCCAAATAATCCAAATGAATATATTGAAACATTTACTGATGCCGGTATTCATCTTAGAAATACTTCTTTAATTGCTGATACTGGAATAGCAACCATATTAGTTTCTACTCCTTCTACTCGCCACGTATGTCACAATCAATACAATGCACTTTCTACTTGTAGTTCAGATGCAGAATATGCACCAATGGAAGAAAATGTTGAAGAAGGAGATGTGGTTATGATTAGTGAATTAGAAAATCCTATAAAAGATGATGAGGCTCCTTTTGTTTTAAAGAAAGCTAATAAACCTTATAGTTCTCTCATAATGGGCGTTGTGACAAATGAAGAAAAAGGAGCTTCTGGAATAAAAAAATCTTATTTTTATAAACCGCTTGGTATCTATGGATATTTCAAAGTAAAAGTTTCAACAATTAATGGTGAGATAAAAAGGGGTGATTTCTTAACAGCTTCTAATATTCCTGGAGTAGCTATGAAAATGACAAAACCAGGAAGAACAATAGGTATAGCTTTAGAAAATTACGATAAGGAAGAGATAGGAATAATAAGATTTTTTGCTAATTTATCTTGGGTTGATCCAACAATTAATAATGAATAGTTAATTACAAAAAACTTGCTAAAAACATAGATTTTTATCAACTTCTTAATTTTTTATTATGAAAATGAAAAATCCTGAAGTTGCTAAACTACTTAGGATGATGGCGATTTATTTGGAGATGAAAGGAGTTTCTTTTAAGCCTCAAGCTTATGAAAAAGCAGCCTATTCTATTGAAGCTTTAGATGAAGATATTGAAGATTTTGTAAAAAAGAAAGGAAAAGAGGGGCTGAAAAATTTACCAGGAGTTGGAGAGTCAATTGCAGAAAAAATTATTGAATATTTAAAAACTGGAAAAATTAAAGAACTTGAAGAATTAAAAAAAGAGGTGCCAGTTGATGTTGAAACTTTAACAAGTATTGAAGGAGTTGGACCAAAAATAGTTTATAAACTTTATAAAGCTTTAGGAATTAAAACGATTGAAGATTTAGAAAAAGCTTGCTTAGAACACAAAATTAGAAGACTTCCTGGATTTGGCGAGAAAAGTGAAGAAAAAATTTTAAAGGGGATTCAATTTTATAAACAGGGTGGACAACGAGCTATTTTAGGTTTTATTATTCCAGCAGTTGAGGAATTGGTTAATTATTTGAAAGAAAGTGGTTTAGCTAAAGAGGTTGTGCCTGCTGGTTCATATAGACGAAGAAAAGAAACAATTGGTGATATTGATATTTTAGCTGTTTCTGATAAACCAGAGAAATTAATGGATTATTTTGTAAATTTTGAAGGTGTAGAACATGTTTATGCTAAAGGACCAACAAAAACAAATGTCAGATTAAAAATTGGTTTAGATGCTGATTTAAGAGTTGTTCCTGAAGAAAGTTTTGGAGCAGCTCTTGCTTATTTTACTGGTTCAAAGGATCATAATATTCAAATGAGGGAACTAGCTATAAAGAAGGGTTTTAAGCTTAATGAATATGGACTTTTTGATAAAAATGAAAAAAGAATTGCTGGAAGAACCGAAGAAGAAATTTATGAAAAATTGGGACTTGAGTGGATACCTCCAGAAATGAGAGAAAATCGAGGTGAAATTCAATTGGCTCTCGAACATAAATTACCAAAACTAATCGAATATGGATCGATAAGGGGCGATTTACAAGTTCAGACAAATTGGAGTGATGGTCAAAATTCAATTGAAGAAATGGTCGAAGAAGCAATTAAATTAGGCTTAGAGTATATTTGTATTACTGATCATACAAAATCTTTAGCGGTTGCTGGAGGTTTAGATGAAAAAAGATTACTAAAACAAATTGAAGAAATAGATAAACTAAATAAAAAATATAGAGGTAAGATAACTATTTTAAAAGGAGCTGAAGTTAATATAAATAAAGATGGAAGTTTGGATTTAAGTGATGAAGTTTTAGCCAAGTTAGATTTTGTTGGCGTTGCTGTACATAGCCATTTTAATTTACCAAGAAAAGAACAAACTGAGAGAATTAAAAAAGCTTTAAGTAATCCTAATGTTCATTGTCTTTTTCATCCAACTGGAAGAATTATTAACAAAAGACCTGCTTATGAAGTTGATATTGATGAAATAATTGATTTTGCTAAAAAAAATAATAAAATTTTGGAAATTGATGCTTATCCAGATAGATTAGATTTAAAGGATGAACATATCAAAAAATGTGTTGAAGCTGGAGTAAAAATGGTTATTGATACCGATGCTCACTCTGTTTTACATCTCCAGTTTTTAGACTTAGGTGTTGCTCAAGCAAGAAGAGGTTGGGCAACAAGAAAAGATATTTTAAATACTCTTCCTCTTAAAGAATTTTTAAAGTATTTGGAAAGTATCAAAAAGAAATGATAATCGACGGAAAAAAATTAGCTGAAGAGATTTTAGAAGAATTAAAAGAAAAAAGAAAAAATTATAATGAACTTAAAATTGCTGCTTTTCTTATTGGAAAAGACAAAGAAAAAGAAAGTTTTCTAAAAATAAAAAAATCATTTGCGGAAAAATTAGATATCGAATTTAGAATTTATGAAATCGATAATTATGAAAACCTTAACCGTCGAAAGATTAGAAAATATATAAGCCAAATTGTAAGACATAAAACAATTAATGGTGCTTTAATTCAACTTCCTATTCCTTCAAAATATCCAACTCAATATATTCTTAATACTATTCCTCCGCGAAAAGATATTGATTGTTTATCAAGCAGACTTTTAGGAAAGTTTTTTTCTAATTCGCCCGTAATAAATCCACCATCTGTTGAGGTTGTTAAATTTATAAAAGAAAAATATAATCTTGAATTCAAAGGAAAAATTGTTTTAGTAGTTGGTTATGGGCGATTAATTGGAAAACCAATATCGCATTATTTAGCTAAAGAGGGGGCTGGAGTAATAATTTTACAGGAAAACAATAAACTAGAGTATTTTTTAAAAGATGCTGATGTAATAATCTCTGGTGTTGGTAAATCAAGGTTAATTAATGATTGTAAAGAGGGAGCAATTATAATTGATTTCGGTTACTCATTTGAAAATGACAAAATTTATGGAGATGCTGATTTTGATAAATTAAAAAACAAAGCCTATTTAATAACACCAACACCTGGAGGAACTGGGCCAATTCTTGTAGCTAAACTTTTTGAAAATTTATTTAAATTAATAGAATATAAACTTCCTTTTTAGGGCCCATAGTTTAACGGCAAAACACCTCCGTCGCATGGAGGAGATGAGGGTTCAATTCCCTCTGGGTCCACAAAATTTTGCCCCTGGGAGGATTCGAACCTCCAACCTTCTCCTTAGAAGGGAGCTGCTCTTCCTATTGAGCTACAGGGGCATGCCGCGAGTGGGATTCGAACCCACGACCTGGCGCTTATGAGACGCCCGCTCTAACCACTGAGCTATCGCGGCTTATATTATAATTTTACAAAATTTTTTTTAAATGTTTCTTCCGCCACTCTTCAATTAACTTATGATTACCCGAAAGAAGAACTTTAGGAACTTTTAATTTTTTTCCGTTTATATTAATTTCTTGTGGTCTTGTATAAACAGGTAAAGAATAAAGCCTACCGAATCTTTTTTCCTCTAAAGAAAGAGGATTATGTAAAAAACCAGGAACAAATCTTGAAACCGCATCAATAATAGCCATTGCCGGAATTTCTCCTCCAGAAAGCATAAATTTTCCCAAAGAAATTTTTAAATCAACAAACTTTTCTATCCGAGCATCAATACCTTCATAATGACCGCAAATAATAATTATTTGTTTTTCATTACTCAATTTTTTAGCTAATTTTTGATCAAAGATTTTTCCTGCTGGATGAGTTAAAATAATTTTTCTTTTCTTTGTTTTAAATTCATCTTTAGCTTTTTTTAAAGCTAAATAAATCGGTTCAAACTTAATAACCATTCCTGGTCCCCCACCATAAGGTTTATCATCAACGGTTTTATGCTTATCAAAAGTAAAATCTCTTGGGTTCCAAATCTTTATTTTGAGAATATTTTTTTCTTGAGCTTTTTTAATTAATGATGTTTCGAGATAAGAAAATGCTTCAGGAAAAAGAGAAATAATATCAAATCTTATCATTCATTAAGCTTTTCTTTCAAATTTTTAATTACATCTTCACTTGTTAAAGTAGATTTTTCGATGAATGAAGGTTCTTCAACCCGAATATTCACTCGGGCGTGATTTTTAATGCCTACGGCTTTAATAAGATGCTTAATTGCATTTAAAGTCGAGCCTTTTCTTCCAATAATAATTCCCATATCTTGGGGATGAACTTTAATAGTAAGAAGAACGCCCATTTCGTCTATTTTTCTATTTATTTGAACAGATTCTGGATTATTAACCAAAGATCTTAAAATTTCTTCTAACAATTTTTGATATGGAGGAAGATTATTATTTGCCATCTTTGCTTTCTTTTCTTTAAAAACGACCTTTTTTAAATTTTACCATAAATTCTTCTATCTCATAAGAATTTGAATTCTTGTAGGATCTAAAGGCAATCTATCGCGCCAAGCTGGCCAGATTTTAATGTTAGCTTCTTTCACACCTTTAATTTTGGAAAAATAATCAGTTATTTCTTTAAGTGTTTTTCCTTTAATTTGATTTTTAATAATTTCTTCACTCAAATTTGGAGTTAATTCTACCTTTCCTTTAACGGAAATCTTCATTAAATTTTGTTTAAAATCATAATCAATTAAAGAAATTGAATTTATCTCAAGTTTATTAATCATAAACATTTCTTTTTCTTCAGCTAATTTTTCAAAAATAATATTTTTTATTAAGGACTCTATTTCGTTCTGAGAAAAAACCATCGTCTCCAGTTTACCTTGAATTAAACCAGAAATTTTATTTGTTTTTTCTCCTACTTTATGCGAAACATTTAAAATTTCAAAAGAATAAAGAGAATCATCGTCTAAATAAAGTTTATTGGGATAAAGAACTACAAGTTCTCCTTTCAAGACATCTTTAATTTTCTTTTCTAATGTCAGTCTTAAATTAGTTAAATCATTGGGGGTAACTGTTTTTGTTTCTTTTTCTATATTTGGTTTATAATCTTCATAAACTTCAGCATATAAAATATCAGACCATAATTTTCCTTTTTCATATTCTTTGCCTTCCAATGCAACAATTTTCAATTTCGTTCCTTTAGGAAGATTAAGATTTTGATTTTTGATTTCAAAGGGAACTGCTTCGATCAAAGTTTGAGAAGGATTTTCTTCTGATCCTTTTTCTAAAACTACGCGATTTAAGGTTTTAAAAACATTTCCTTCATATTCAAGTCTTGTTCCTTGAACCAAAGGAAAAGAATTATTTAGTTTGTTATAAAAAACTACTTTAAGATTAGGAAGAAAACCTCCTTCTGTAGTTAATCCTGTTGTCTCAATTTCTTCGCTAGTTGCTTTTTCAATAACAATTTTTTTAGCAGGAAGGATTTTGTTTTGATAATCAATCTGAACTAAATTTTCTTTTAGAGTAATTATTTCATTAAAATCTTCAGTTTTTCTTTCTAAAACCATACTAATAACCGCTCGAGTTTGAATAAGACCAAAAAGAAAAGTAAAAAGAAAATAAATAAAGATCGAAAAACCCAAAAAAAGACCTAATTTTTTAAAAAGCCTAAAATTAAGGTGTATTCTAAATAATGGTTTGGGAGTTTGGTAAGATACTTTAACTGAACTTGTCATCGATTCTTTTTCAAGAATTTTACTCTTTGGTGGTTTAACATCAATAATCTTAGGTTCCTCCAAAGCAAAATCTTTTAGAAAGATATTTAGTCCTAAATTTGAAGCTAAATTGATAAATTCTTTATCTTCAGAATCTAAGAAAACTTCTTTTTTTAATCTCTCCACTTCTCTTTGAAAAATTTCCAAATTTTTCGGGTGTTTAAGAACTTTAAAATTTTTAGGAACAACTAAAATTATTTCATCATCTTTAGTTTTACTTATTATCTCTAAAATATCACCAAGTTCTTCTGTTCCTTCTAAATAAATGTAAGATCTTGATTTAGCCATTATTTCCTTTAGAAATTAATTGATGTTCTTTAAATAATTCTTGATAGACTTTCTCTGAATTATTATCCCATAAAATTCCTTTTTCTTTAAGAAGTTCTAAAGAAATTTCCTTGGGAAGCCCATATGAAGTATACAGAAGAAAAACTTTTTCTCCTAAGATTTCTGGAGAATCATTTTCTTTGATTAATTTTTCAAACTCTCTTAGACCACGGTTTAAGGTATTCTCGAAATTATTTAGTTCTTCAAAAAAGATAGATTTTATTTTTTCAAAATTTTTTAATTCGGGATAGAACTCACTATATTTTTCAATTGTTTTTTTTATTAACTCTTCAAGAATATCAAAAGTGAGATTTAAAAATTTAGCGTGAAGTCTAAGTCTTCTTAAAATTCTTCTTAAAACATAACCTCTTTCTAGATTGCTTGGATATAAACCGTCAGCAATTAAAAATACGCTTCCTCTTAAGTGATCCATAATTATTCTTTTTCTTCGTTCGTTATCGGAAAATTTATCTAAAACTTCTTTTAGAGGAAGAAAAAGATCGGTTTCAAAAATCGTTGGTGTTTTTTGTAAAACTTTCATTAATCTTTCAAGCCCCATTCCTGTATCTACTCCAGGAAATTCTAACTTTTTTAAATTTTTATTTTTATCTTGATAGTATTCGTTAAAAACTAAATTCCATATTTCCAAACCATCAACATAAATTTCTGTTGTTGGTCCACAAGGACCTTCATCCCCTGTTGGTCCCCAGAAATTGTCTTCCCTACCCTTTTTTAGAATTTTATCTTGACTAAAACCTAGATTCTGCCAAAACTTAAAACTTTCCTCATCAAAAGGGACGTTCTCTTCTCCTCCAAAGACGGTTACATAATCAATTTTCAATCCAAATTCTTTAGTAATTAATTCATGAGCCCAATAAATAGCTGATTTTTTAAAATAGCCAACTATACCAAAATCCTCTGGATCATCAGTACCAACAGGACCAAAAGAAAAATTACCTAGCATTTCAAAAAAGGTTAAATGTCTTTCATCACCAACTTCATCAATATCAGTTGTTCGAAAACATTTTTGAATAGATGTTGTTCTTTGCGTTCCAAAATCTTTTAGAGCATCTTTTTCTCGAGTGTAATACTTTTTAAATTGTTGCATACCAGCTGTAGTTAAAAGAACTGAAGGATCATCATAAGGAATTAATGACGATGAAGAAACAATTTTATGACCTCTCCTAGCAAAAAAATCTAAAAATATTTTTCTTACTTCTTCTGATTTAATCATTAAAACTTAACAAACGGAAAATAAATCACGTCTTTAATTGAAGACTTATTTAAAAGAATAGTTATTAATCTATCTAAACCTATTCCCAAGCCTGCAGCCGGTGGCATTCCATATTCTAAAGCCTCAATAAATGTTTCATCATAAGGATGAGCTTCAGGATTACCCTTTTTTAATTCTTCAGCTTCTTTTAAAAATCTTTCCTTTTGATCAAGTGGATCATTAAGCTCACCAAAAGCGTTAGCAATTTCAAAACCAGCTAAATAAATTTGAAATCTTAAGGTCAATTCAGGCTTCTGGGGGTGAGATTTAGCTAACGGGGAAAGATCTTTAGGATGATAGATAACAAACGTTGGTTCAATTAAATAGGGTCTAATTAATTTTTTGAATATTTCATCTACAATCTTACCTTTTGTCATTATTTTGGGATTAACTTCAATTTTTTTTTCTTTGGTGAGTTCGAGAAAATCTTTAAGATCATTATTAAAATAATCTAATCCCGTTTTTTCCTTTAAAATACTCACATATTCATAAACCCTCCATTTTTTTCCTAAATCAATTACTTTATTTTGAAATTCAATTTTATACAGATCCGATTTTTTAATTTTTTTTCCTTTAAGCTGAGCTTTGATTAAATTAATTCTTTTAACCAACTCCTTAATAACTTTTTCTGTAAATTCCATTAAGCCCTCCATATTTTGATAAGCCCAATAAAGTTCTATCATCGTAAATTCAGGATTATGTTCTCTATCAATACCTTCGTTTCTAAAATCTTTACCTATTTCAAAAATTTTTTCAAATGAACCTACCAGCATTTTTTTTAAATAAATTTCTGGAGCAATTCTTAAATAAAGTTTTTGTTTTAAAGCTTCTAAATAAGTAACAAATGGTCTTGCTAAAGCACCACCATAATGAGTTTGTAAAATTGGAGTTTCAACTTCTAAAAATCCATAACTCCACAGAATTTTTCTAAGCTCTTCCAAAATTTTAAATCTTAAATAAAAAGTTTCTTTTTCTTCATCATAAAAAATAGTTTTCAAATATGGCTTTCTAACAAGAAGTTCTTCATCTCTAACTTTGTAGTATTCTTTTGGAAAATTTTTAAGAGATTTTGTAAGTAAAAACCATTTTGAAGCTAAAAGACTTTTTTCTTTGCTTTGAGGTAAGAAAGCATTCCCATAAAAACAGAAAAAATCTCCAATATCAGCAATTTTTTCAAAATTTTCAAATTCCTTTGTATAATCTTTTTTTAATATTATTTGAACTTTACCGCTAAAATCTTTAAGATCAACAAAAATTATTCCCCCATGTTCTCTAAGAGCCATTACTCTTCCTCCAAGCCAAATCTTCTTTTTTTTATTTTTCAAAAACTGATAAAAATTTTTAAGAAAATCGTTTATTTGAATCAAACGAGGCGAATTTGGTGGATAAGGATCATAACCTAATTCTCTGGTTATTTTCAATTTTTCAACTTTATCCATAATTATTATAAATTTTATCTAAAATTTTTAGATTTTCAATTAAAATCCACCACCTGGTGCACCTGGTGCTTGAAGTTGAGTTGATATTTGTTGATAGATAGGGATAAGAACAGCTAAAGCAACAAAACCAACAACTATTCCAACAAAAATTAAAAGAGCCGGCTGGAGAAGAGTTAATAAATTCTGAACTAAATTCCTAACTTCCTGGCGGTAATAATTTTCCATAATTAAAAGAGTTTCTTCAAGATTTCCAGTTTCTGAAGCAATTCCTAAAATACTACTTAAAATTGAGGGGATTGTTTTTTCTTCTAAAAGAGCTTCACCCAATTTTTTTCCGGCAACAATTTTTTTCTCAGTACTAATTAGAGCCTCTTTGAGTTTAGGATGGAAAGTTGTTTTCGAAGTAAGACGTAATGCTTGAGGAAGAGAAATTCCCGATTTTAAAAGAGAATGCAAAACAAAAAGAGAATCGCTTAAACCAAAATAAAGATAAATCTTAGAAAAAATTGGGAGTTCAATTAGAAGCAAGGTAAGATACTTCCTTGTTGATCTCAAACTAATTAAAATCAAAAAAACAAAAAGAAATATTAAGGCTGAGAAAATAATTAAATTAAGATTAGCATTGGTAAAATCAGAAACTAAAAGAAGAAATTTAGTAAAAAGGGGTGGGTTATCAGAAAGTTCACGTATTAAAATACCTATTTTTGGTAAAACAAAAGTTATTAAAAGAAAAACTACTCCTAAAGCCATTATAAGGACAATAACCGGATAAATAAGATTTCCTATAATTTCTGATCTTATTTCCCTTTTTTTCTCTAAATTCTCTACCCAACGAAGAAGATTCTCAGCTAAATTACCAGAAATCTCTCCTGATTTAATAGTTTCAACTTCAACTTCAGAAAAAATTGAAGGAAAGGCTGCAAAAGTTTTATAAAATGGTTCACCTTTTTGAAGATTATAACTAAGATAATATAAAAAATCAGCTAAACTTCCTTTCGTTTCCTTTAAAAGAATTCTTAAACCTTGGGTTAAATCTAAACCAGATTTCAAAATTAAATAAAGATTTCTTGCTAAAAAAATTTTTTGATTCAATGAAATTCTAAAAGCAAATTTAAAATAGAGATTATAAAAGAAAGTTTGAGGAAGTTCTTTTATTTCAACAGGGGTAAGTTCATTTCTTAAAAGATAAGCTAGGCATTCTTCTTTGGTTTCAAAAAAGAGTCTACCTTTATTTAGTCTTCCCAAATTATCATAAGCTTTAAAACTAAATACTTTCATTCATGAATAACTCTTAAAACTTCTTCGACAGTTGTAGTCCCAAGAAAAACTTTGTTCAAGCCATCTTCAAACATTGTTCGGTAACCATTTTTTCTTATTATTTCTTTGATCTTATTTAAAGTAAATTGTTTACTGGCAATTAATTCTCTTAATTCTTCAGTAACATAAACAGCCTCAAAAATACCTGTTCTTCCTTGGTAACCAGAAAAACCACAACTTGGACATCCCTTCCCTCTAAAAATCGTAACTTTTTCTAATGAGGTTTCGTAATTTTGGATATCTTCCTGAGGAATTTCTAAAGACTTTAGTTGTTCTAAAATTATTTTTTTCTTAGCAGAAGAAAGAGATTCGGAGACAATACAATCTTGACAAATTTTTCTCACAAGTCTTTGAGCAATAATTAAAGTTAAACTATCAGCAACTAAATAATGAGGAACACCAAGATCAATTAAACGAGGGATTGTTGTTGGAGCATCATTTGTATGAAGAGTAGAAAGAACGAGGTGACCTGTCAAAGCTGCTTGAACAGCAACATCAGCTGTTTCTGAATCTCGAATCTCACCCACCATAATGATATCTGGATCTTGTCTTAAAAATGCTCTTAAACCAACAGCAAAATTAAGACCAACTTTCGGATTAACTTGAGTTTGATTAACATAAGGGATAGCGTATTCAATAGGGTCTTCAATAGTAACGATATTAACTTCTGGTTTATTTAAAAGAGTAATAATAGTGTAAAGAGTTGTTGTTTTTCCTGAACCTGTTGGCCCAGTAACTAAAATCATTCCAAATGTTTTCTTAATAGATTTTTCAATAATTTCTTTTACTGGTGAAATTAAACCAAGTTCTTCCAATGAAGATGGTTTTATCCCTCCAGAAAGAAGTCTTAAAACTGCTTTTTCACCATAAAGCGTTGGCATAATAGCAACACGGATATCAAATTCAAAATCACCAATTTTTGTTTTTATTCTTCCATCCTGAGGTCGAAAATGTTCATCTAATTGAAGATTACTCATAACTTTTATTCTTGCAATAACAGGATCTAAAAGATGTTTAGGTAAACG
>JAUQOT010000019.1 GCA_030550735.1 Patescibacteria group bacterium | reverse complement strand
GTGGGCGACGGGGCTCGAACCCGCAACCTGAGGCTCCACAGGCCTCCGCTCTAACCAATTGAGCTACGCCCACCATCTAATTTAAATTATATCTCGAATTTTATTTTTTAAAGAAATGATATCTTCTTCCTTTAAACCGCTAATTTTCTTAAGATAATTCTCATCTTTTTCTAAAAAATCAGACAAAAGAACAATATCATATTGAAAAAGGTTTTGTAAAGTTTTATTGGATAAAAAGTCAAAAATTGTTAGAGGATAAACTTTCTTATTTTCAATAAGAAATTTCAAACTTTCATCTTTAGGATAATCCCAAGAAAGAAGTTTTATATCATAACATGAAGCAAACTTTATTCCTTCAAAAGTAAAGCGGGTGTTAGTTACTAACCAGAGTTTGATTTCTTTTTTAAAGTTTTCTCTAATATCTAAAAAACGAGCATAAGAATAAAGAATAGTTTTAATATCGTTTTTTTTGTTTAAAGAAAAATGATATTTACATTCACCTAAATAAACAACATCTTTCTCGGCTAAAAAATCTATTTCATAAGTTAAACATTTTCCTTCTAAAAAAACGTTGTGTTTGGTATTATAGCCATAAAGACGAAGAAGATGGGAGATAAATTTCTCAAAAGGATAACCTGAAGGACCTAATCTTGTTAAAGCTTGTTTAAGATTAAATTTATAAGCTAAACTTTCTTTTTCTTTTTTTAGAAGATCGTAAACAAATTTAAAAAGTTCTTTAGTAGTTACAACTTCAGGCAAAGATTTTTCGATTTCCCTTAAAATATGGGCAATTTTTTCTTGATTTAATTTTAAATTTTCGAGAGTTTTAATAATTTTTTGAGGATCGAATTTTTCTTTTTTCTTATTTCTTTTAATAACATATTTAGGCATCAATTTTCTTCAAAATTTTTATAGGCCCTCTCAATAATTTCTATTGCTTTATCTTTACTTTGCCAATCTTTAACTTTTACCCATTTCCCTGGTTCTAATGTTTTATAATTCTCAAAAAAGTGTTTAATTTTATTTTTAATCGCTTCGGGAACATCTTTTATGTCTTCGTAAACTCCATCAATGGGATCTATTTTCGAAACCGGAACAGCTATTATTTTCTCATCAGTTCCTTCTTCATCTTCCATAATAAGAACACCAATGGGTTTTACTTTAATTAAAGAACCTGGATAAACCGGTAAATCACAAATAACTAAAACATCGACTGGATCACCATCATTAGCTAAAGTATGAGGAACAAAACCATAGTTAAATGGATAAACCATCGCTGTGTGAAGAAAACGATCAACTTTTATTAAACCTAATTCTTTATCAATTTCATACTTTACATTTGTGTCTTTAGGAATTTCAATAATAACATAAAATTCATCATATTTTTTTAAATTGGAATTAATCTCGTTAAATCTCATTGAAATTTAAATTTTAATTTTTAATTTCCGACTCTTAGAGTAAATCTGGTTCGGCAACACCTCCTTCAATTTGGGTTTCCGGTTCATTTATTAATCTAACCTCAATTTTCCAACCTGTAAGTTTAGCTGCTAATTTAATATTCTGTCCTTTTGTTCCAATCGCTATTGGAAGGTTAGCTTCGTCTACTAAAACAAGCATTGTTCTTTTAGGAAGTTGTCTAACTTCTAAAACTTTAGCTGGAGTTAAAGCATTAGCAACATATTTTGTCGGATCTTCATCCCACAAAACAACATCGATTTTTTCGTTATTTAATTCGTTAATTATTGACAAAATTCTGGCTCCTTTTGCCCCGATACAAGCGCCAATAGGATCGATATTGGGTGACTTAGAATAAACCGCAATTTTCGTTCTTACTCCAGGTTCTCTGGCAATTCCTTTTATTTCAACCAAACCTTCGGCTATTTCAGGAACTTCAACATTAAAAATAGCTGAAATAAACATCGGGTGAGATCTGGAAAGAAAAATTTTTACACCTTGAGATGAAGGTTCAACAGCATAAACATAAAACCTCATTCTTTGACCGGGTTTATAGCTTTCTCCAGGTATAGTTTCATTTTTAAACATGATTCCCAATGTTTTTCCTAAATTAACTAAAATATTTCCGTTAGGATCCTTCTTTTCAATAACACCTGTTACAATTTTTCCTTCTTTATCTTTAAATTCTTCATATAAAGTATTTTTTTCAGCTTCCCTTATTTTTTGAATAATCACCTGTTTAGCTACTTGAGCAGCGATTCGACTAAAATTTTCTGGTTCAGAAAGCTCAAAATAAATTTCTTCGCCGCATTTAATTTCGGGATTAATTTTTTGTGCTTCCTCAAGAAGAATATGTTTTTGAGAATCAAATTTTATTTCTTCTAATTCTTCGGGACAAACAACTTTTTTCACTAAATAAAATTTAACACTCCCCCATGGTGTTTTCTTTGCCTTAACATTAGCATCTTTCAAATTTTTTTCTCTTTTATAAGCACTTGCTAAAGCACTTAAAAGGGCCTCTTCAATAACTTCAATTGAAAGATTGTGTTCCTCAGCTATTTGCTCTAAATAACCTTGAATTTGTTTAAAAGAAAACATCGTTTTAAAAAAATTATAACACAGAAATTAAGACACAAAACTTACTTTATTGGAGGAGATAGAATTAAAAATTTTAATATAGCAAAGGGTTTTCTCTCCCTCTAACTTCAAAATGAAGATGGCAACCGGTTAATCCTTTTACATAACCCGTATTACCTACATAACCAATAAGATCACCCTTTTCAACATACTCTCCTTCATTTACAGTTCTTAAACTAAGATGAGCATATAAAGTAGAGTATTTTTCGTGGTAAATTACTATATAATTTCCGTAACCATTATTCCAACCATCTTGCGAAATAGCCACATAACCAGAAGCAGCAGCATAAACCGGTTCACCACAAGGAGCAGCAATGTCAGAAGCATTGTTCATGTGTTTTTCTCCCCAATTATAACCTGAAACTGGAACAGCTAAGCCACTAATAGATGTTAAAGCAGTAACATATTTTCCTTTTAAATTAAATAAAGGTTTTTTTGGGTTATTTTGTTTTTCAATTATGGCTACACGATTACCTGGTATTTTTATTTTCATCCCATATTTTAAGTCTTTTTCAGAAGAAAGATTGTTTAATATCAAAATATCTTCTATTTTCACATTGAATTTTTTACTTATAGACCAAAGGGAATCTCCTTTTCTAACTTTATATTCCCAATTAGGTTGTTTTAGTTTCTCTTGGATAATTTTTTCAAGTTGGTTATCATCTAAACCGATATTTAAATTATTAATAATATTAAGTTCATTTTGATAAGTATTATTTATTTTGTAAGAAAAAGAAAAATCTTCACTATTAAAAGAAATAAACTCGTTTGCAAAAGAGAATTTGCTACCACTAATCGATAATAATAACAAAGCTAAAATAAAAAATTTTCTAAAATAAGTACTAATTTGAAATTTTCAAAAATTTATTTTCGAACCTTAAAGATAACTCAATTATAATACAAATATGGAAGAAAAACAAAATAAAAAGAGGAAAAAATTAGGACAAAATTTTCTAAAAAATAAAAGCATTTTAAAAAAAATAGCTAACAATTTGGAAATAAGCGAAAATGATATAGTTATTGAAATTGGTGGTGGTCATGGGGAATTAACTAAATATTTAACCAAAGCGGGAAGATTAATTGTCTTTGAAATTGACAAAAATTTAGCCGAGATTTTAAAAAAGAAATTTAATTTAAAAAATGTTGAAATTAGAAACGAAAATTTTCTTGACTATAACTTAAGTTATTTTAAAAATAATTACAAACTAGTGGGTAATATTCCGTATTCAATTACAGGTAAGATTTTTAGAAAAATATTAACCAAAGAAAATTTTCCCCAAAAATTAATTTTTACCCTTCAAAAAGAAGTTGGAGAAAAAATCTTAGGAAAACCAAAAATTAATTTTTGGTCAATTTGGATAAAAATTTGGGGAAAAACCAAAAGTTTAGGAATAATCAAAAAAAATAATTTTGAACCAGTACCGAAAGTTGATTCAATAATTATAAAGATTGATTTTTATGAAAAACCATTAATCGATGAATCGGAAAATTTTGCTAAATTTTTAAAAATTATCTTCCAAAATCCAAACAAAAAATTAAAACACAAATTAATAAATTTGCCTCATATTTTTAAAGAAAAAAGAATCTTTGAGTTAAATTTTCAAGATGTTTTAAAAATTTATAAATTTTATAATATTAAAAATGTTTAGCGCGATTAAAAAAGACGATCTTTTAAAAGAAATAGAAATAAAAAAAGACGGATTAACATCTAAAGAAGCAGAAGAAAAATTAAAAATTTATGGAGAAAATTTTATTTCTTTCAGAAGAAGTATTTTAGATATTGTAAAAAATAACATTTTAAATTTTTTTAATCTTCTTCTTATCTTCGCTACTTTAATTTCTCTTTTACTTGGAGAATCAATTACTGAATCAATAATTATTTTTTGTTTTTTTGTTGTTTCAGTAATCATTGCTTCTTATGAAGATTATCGATCAGAAAATTTACTTAGCGCTTTAAATAAATATTTTAAAAATGAGGTTTGGGTGAAAAGAGATGGTGAATGGCAAAAAATTGACCAAAAAAATATTGTTCCTGGTGATTATATTAAATTAAAAATTGGAGACGTAGTTCCTGCTGATGTTTTAATTTTAAAAGCAGAAGATGTTCTTGTAGATGAATCTATTTTAACGGGCGAAAGTCAATTAGTTTCCAAAACAGAGAAAGAAACAAATAGTTTTAATGATAATTTTCTTTGGTATGGAACTTTAATCATTAAAGGCGAAATTGAAGGTATAGTCGTAAGAACAGGGAAAAATTCTTATTGGGGCAGTTTAATTGAAAAAGCTTTAAAGGAAAGAAAAGAAACTTTATACGCAAAGATTCTTAATGAGTTTGCTAAAAAAGTAACTTATTTTGCAATTTTATTAGCTTTCTTAGTTATCTTTTTTAACTTTTTTAAACCTGAACCTCTAAATTTCAAAGAAATAGCTCTTTTTTCTTTAACAATGACTGTTGCTCTTGTACCTGAATTTTTATCAACAATGACAGTTTTAACGTTAAGTTTGATAAGTTTCAAGTTAATTAAAAAGGGATTAGTTATAAGAAGAATATCTGCTCTTGAGGATTTAGGAGTAGTTGATATCATTTGTACAGACAAAACAGGAACTTTAACAACAAATATTTTAAAACTCAAAGAGATAATTAGTTATGATAATGATCTTAAGGAAGTTGTTAAATTTTTTTTAATGGATTATTACTTAACTAAAGATGAAACACCATATGAAAGAGCTATTCTCGAAAAATTTCCCCAAATTGAAATTGATAATTATACGCTTATAGAAGATGTACCTTTTAGTCCTCAAACAAAAATCGAAAAAATAATTGTTAGAGATCAAAATAGTGGAAAAATTTTAGAAATCATAAAAGGAGCTCCTGAAGAAATTATTAATAATTTTTTTAATGGGGATGAGAAATATTTAGAAGATTTTAGAAAAGCTGATGCTGAGGGTTATCGAACTTTGGCCTTAGCTGTCAAAGATGATAAAGAATGCAAATTTTTAGGTTTATTTAAATTTGAAGATCCTTTAAAGGAATCAAGTTTTGAGGCGGTTGATTTAGCAAAAAAATTAAATTTAGAAATAAAAATTTTAACTGGTGATTCACCTTTTGTTGCTAAAAAAGTTGCTCAGGAATTAAAAATCTATAAAGGTGAAAAAATAATTTTAGGCGAGGAGATAAGAAAATTAGATGAAAATAAGCTAAAAGAAATTGTTTTAAATCACAATGTTTTTGCAAGACTTTTACCTGAAGACAAATTGATAATTATTGAAACACTTAAAAAACTTAATAAAAAAGTAGCTTTCTTAGGTGAGGGAATAAACGACATTTTAGCTTTAAAATCTTCTTATATTGGTTTTGTTGTTGATACCTCAGCTGAAGCGAGTAAAGAGGTGGCTGACATTGTTTTAACCAAAAAAGATTTAAAACTAATAATAGAAGCAGTTTATGAAGGAAGAAAGGCTTTAGAAAATATAAGTAAATATCTTAAACATACGATGAGTGATAATTTTGGAAATATAACAGCAATTGTTTGTCTTAATTTATTCCTAACTTTTCTTCCCCTTACTCCTATTCAAATACTTTTAACCAATTTTTTAACTGATTTACCTTTAATAGCTTTTGCTAATGATTATGTTGATTTAAAAGAAATAAAAAAACCATTAAAAATTTTGAGCTTTCATTTAATCGTTCTTCTCTTTATTTTGGGTTTAATTTCAGGGTCGATTAATGTTATTGGTTATTTGTTGGTAAAAGATAAACCAATTGAGGTTATAAGAACATTTATTTTTCTTCTAACAACTTTAACCGGTCTTATTGTTTCTTTTTCTATAAGAACAAAAGATTGGTTTTTTAAAACAAAAATTTCCAAATTTTTCTTTTTAGCTTCGTTAATAAGCTTACTTTTAACTTTAATATTTGTTTTTCTTCCTCAAATTAAAAAAGCTTTTCACTTCTCTAATCTTTCGGTTAATGAATTAAAACTCATTCTCTTTCTTGTTCTTATCTTTTTTGTTTTAAATGAAGTAGCTAAAAAATTATTCTATAAAAAGTTTCCTGAAGTTATTTGAAAATTACCAGATAAATAATTAAAATAAAATCATAATGGTAGAAACAAAATTTATTTGGCTTAATGGAAAATTTGTAAGATGGAAAGAAGCAAAAGTTCACCTTCTTTCTAATGCTTTACATTATGGTTCAGGGGTATTTGAAGGAATAAGATGTTATGAAACAACAAAAGGTCCAGCGGTTTTTAGATTAAAAGAACATCTTGAAAGACTTTTTTATTCGGCTGAGGTGATTAAAATAAAAATACCCTTCAGTAAAAAAGATTTATTAAAAGCGATTTTGGATTTAATAAAAATAAATAAACTGAAAGAAGGTTATATAAGGCCGATTGTCTTTTACGGTTATGGAAAAATGAGTTTGAATCCTTTAGGTGCTGAGATAAATGTTGGAATTGCTGCCTGGCCGTGGAGTAAATATCTTAAAGAAACTGCAAAAGTTAAGATTTCAAAATTTATTAGACTTCATCCTCGCTCAGTAATTTCTGATGCTAAAGTATCTGGTTATTATGTTAATTCAATTCTTGCTACTTTGGATGCTCAATTAAGCGGTTATGATGAAGCAATTCTCTTAGATTATCGAGGATATATAGCTGAAGGCGCTGGGGAAAATATTTTCATAGTTAAAGACAAGGTTCTGTTGACACCTAAATTGGGTTCAATTCTTCCGGGAATTACAAGAAAAACAGTAATTGAAATTGCCAAAGATTTAAAAATAAAAACAAAAGAAAAAGATATTTCGGTAAAAGAACTCTTAAATGCTGATGAGGTTTTCTTTACTGGTACCGCTGCCGAAATTACTCCAGTTGTTCAAATAAACAATAAATTAATAAATAAAGGGAAAGAAGGAGAAATTACAAAAAGAATAAGAGAGTTTTTTAATGAAATTAAACTAGGTAAAGTTAAAAAATATCTAAAATGGTTAACTTTTGTAAATAAATGAAGAAAGTAGTATATCAAGGAGTATCAGGAGCTTTTTCCTATATTGCAGCAAAAAAATTTTTTTCTTCGAACATTAAATTGATCGGCTTAAACAAATTCGAGGATATATTTAAAATTGTTTCTAAAAATAAAGCTGATTATGGTGTTGTTCCAATCGAAAATTCTTTAGCTGGATCGATTTACGAAAATTATGACTTATTAAATAAATATAAAGTAAAGGTTTGTGGTGAATATTATTTAAAAATTGAACTTTATTTACTTGGAGTAAAAACTCGACTTAATAAAAATTTAAGATTGAAACTTCTTAAAAAAGTTTACTCACATCCTAAGGCTTTTGAACAATGTAAAAATTTTTTCGAAAAATATAATCATCTTGAAAAAATCAATCTTTCCGACACCGCTGGAGCAGCTAAATTTATTTCGGAAACGAATGATATAACTTTGGGTGCAATTGCCAGTAAAATTTGTGCTAAACTTTATAATCTAGAAATAATTGAAAAACATCTTGAAGACAATCAAGAAAATTATACAAGATTTTTAATTATTACAAATCAAAAAAATTATAAATTAAATCCTAAAAGCAATAAGTGTAGCTTGATTTTTGGGCTTTCTCATATTCCTGGAAGTTTATACCACGCTTTAGAAATCTTTGCAAAAAATAAAATTAATCTAACTAAAATAGAGTCAAGGCCTATTCCTCACAAACCCTTTGAATATTTCTTTTTTCTTGATTTTGTATTTCGAAGAAAAAAATTAAAAGACATCTTGAAAATTTTAAAAGAATTTTCGAAAAAAACAACTTTTACTAAAATTCTAGGATTTTATAAAGAAGGCAAATTAAAAAAATCTTAACCTTTGATAACTCCAACTGGAATTAGTTTAACTATTTTTTTAGCAATCCCTATTTGGTGAACTACTTCGACAACTTCAGAAACATCTTTATAAGCAACTGGAGCTTCTTCGGCAAGACCAGACATACTTCCAGCTGCAACTGAAATTCCTCTTTTTTCTAATTCTTTTTTAAGTTCTGAGCCTTTTATTTTTCTTTTTGCTTCTGTTCTTGACATCATTCTGCCTGCTCCATGTGGTGAAGAACCAAAAGAAATTTCCATAGCTAAAGGCTGACCAATTAAAACATAACTTGAAGTTCCCATTGATCCTGGAATTAATGTTGGCTGGCCAATGTTACGATATTTTTCTGGAAGCTCTAAATTACCAGCTGGGAAAGATCTTGTTGCTCCTTTTCGATGCACTAAAAGTTTTTTACCATCATAAATCTCTTCTTTAACAATATTATGAGCAACATCATAAACTTGTTTTAATTCAATATCTTTTCCGAAAACTTTTTTAAAGGCTTTTCTAATTTCATAAACAATTAATTGCCTATTAGCAAAAGCAAAATTGGCAGCTGCTTTCATTGCTGAAAAATAATTTTTACCCTCTTCGCTTTCAAAGGGAAAATAAGCTAATTCCCTATCAACTAATTCAATATTTTTTTTATCTAAATATCTTACAGCTTCTCTTATATAATCAGTTGCAACTTGGTGTCCTAAACCACGACTACCACAGTGAATTAAAATACAAACTTTGTTTTTTTCTAAACCCAATTTTTTAGAAATCTCTTCATCAAAAACTTCAGCAACTTTTTGAATTTCAACAAAATGATTACCGGCACCGATTGTTCCAAGTTGATCCCTACCTCTATCTTTGGCAGTTTTTGAAACTTTATCTGGATCAGCACTTTCTAATTTTCCATAACTTTCAGTTGCTTCTAAATCTTCTTTTTCAGCATAACCAATCTCATAAAGCCACTTTGCTCCTTGAGATAAAACCTTATTCATCTCATCATTATTTAATCTCCAAAATCCACCTCGTCCAACTCCTGAAGGCACTTCTTTAAAAATTTGTTCAGTCAATTTCGGAATTTTCTCTTTAATTTCATCATAATAAAATGGAGAAACAAGTAAACGAACACCGCAATTA
>JAUQOT010000018.1 GCA_030550735.1 Patescibacteria group bacterium | reverse complement strand
TCATACCCACAAATTCCAGGAGAAATTATTCCTTCTTCTTTTACAAAAGAGACCACACCGCCAACGGGTGATCCGTAGCCAGAGTGGATATCTGGCATTGCCAGAGAATACTTATAAACACCCGGGAGTGTTGCTAAATTAATTAATTGCCAGATACTCGTACTTTCTTCAGATAATAATTCATTAAGCATTTTTTCTGAAGCAAAAATTCTTGCGGGAACCCTCATATCACTTCTAAAGCTTTGAGGAATCTCCCAGATGTAGTCTGAGATTTTTATTAAGTCTTTTTTTTGAGGTATTTGCATATTCCCCTAGGTTTTATTGAGATAAATATTTCTGAACTTCTTTTTCTAAATCTTCTAAATTTCTTAAGAAAATAAGTTTACCATTAATAAAGACACTCGGAGTTCCTCTAAGATCTAACTTTATTGCTTCATCTCTTTGATTTAAAATTTTTTTAATTAATTCTTCTTTTTCTAAATCAACTTCAAATTTTTTAACATCTAAATTAATTTCCTTAGCAAATTTTTTAAACAATTCTTTTGGGTTCTTGCTTTTAGACCATTCTTCTTGTTTTTCAAATAAAATATCGTGATATTCCCAAAATTTACCTTGCAAAGCTGCGGCTTCAGAAGCTTGAGCAGCTAACATAGCATAAGGATGAATTTCTATAAGAGGGAAATGACGATAAATGATAGCCAAATTTTCACCATATTTATTTTTAAATTCTTTTAAAGCATAAAAAAGAAATCTACAAGCTGGACATTCAAAGTCTGAATATTCAATAATATAAATCTTAGCCTTAGATAAATCGCCCCAAATATGATCATCTTCTCGAGGAAAAGTAGTAATTTCTTTTGTTTTTCCTCCAAATCTATAATAATTAAAGAATCCCATAAAAATAAGAGAAAAAATAACTATACTAATTAAACCAATCAAAAATAGTTTATTTGAATTTTTTCGTTCCATTTTTTTGATTTCTTTAATTTTTAATTAAAATAATTATAAATTAAATGGACAAAATTTTGTGGAAAATAATTTTAAAAGAAATAAAAAGACAAGAAGAAACTTTAGAGCTTATTCCCTCCGAAAATTTTGTTGATCTTGAAACTTTATTTATTGTTGGTTCGCCATTAATGAATAAATATGCTGAAGGCTATCCAGGAAAAAGATATTACCCAGGAAATAAGTATATTGATGAAATTGAAAATTTAGCAAAGGAAAGGGCTCTAAAAGCATTTAAATTAAATCCAAACGAATGGAGTGTAAACGTTCAACCTTATTCAGGTTCACCAGCAAATTTAGCTGTTTATTTAGGTTTAATAAATCCTGGAGAAACAATTATGGGATTAAATCTTTTTCATGGTGGTCATTTAACTCATGGCCATAAAGTAAGTTATACAGGAAAATTGTTTAATTCGATCCAATATGGTGTTAATCCTTCAACTGAAATGATCGATTATGAAGAATTAGAAAAATTAGCCAAAGAACACCGACCAAAAATTATTATTTCTGGAACAACAGCTTATCCGAGAGTTATAGAATTTAATAAAATTTACGAAATTGCTAAAAAAATTGAAGCCTATCATGTTGCTGATATAGCACATATAGCTGGTTTAGTAATTGCTGGCCTTCATCCTTCACCCTTCCCTCATGCCGATGTTGTAACAATGACAACACATAAAACTTTAAGAGGTCCGCGTGGGGCTGTTATTTTTATGAAAAAGGAGTTAGAGGAAAAAATTAATAAATCTGTTTTTCCTGGTCTTCAGGGTGGACCTCATATTCATACAATTGCTGGAATTGCTTATGCTTTTGGTAGAGCTTTAAAAAAAGATTTTTATAATTATCAAAAGCAAATAGTAAAAAATTCTCAAGTTCTAGCAAAAGAACTTCAAAATCGAGGTTTTAAACTTTATACGAATGGAACTAATAACCATTTAATGATGATTAATTTAAAACCTCTTAATTTAGATGGAAAAACGGCTGAAAGTTTACTAGAATCAGGAAATATTATTGCTAACAGAAATTCTCTTCCTTCAGATTCTTCACCTTTTTATCCTTCTGGTATTAGATTAGGTACTCCAGCAGTAACAAGCAGAGGGATGAAAGAAAAAGAAATGGTTATGATTGCTGAATTTTTTGAAAGAATCCTAATTAAAAAGGAAAAACCGGAGAAAATTAAAAAAGAAGTAATTAGTTTAACAAAAAAATTTCCTTTACCATATAGAAAGTGGTTAAAGATAATTAAATCACATTAACAATTTTTCTCCAAACTTTTTTACCACTAAAAGTTGTTTTTCTAATTGTTTTAAATTTAACTCTCCCTGCTTTAGCAGCATAAAGAGTATCGTCTCTTCCAACCCTAACATTCTTACCGGGTAAAAATTTTGTTCCTCTTTGTCTAACTAAAACTTCTCCAGCATTGACAAATTGACCATCACCAACTTTAACTCCTAAATATTTAGGAGCAGAATCTCTTCCAGTTTTAACTGTACCTCCTCCCTTTTTTGTTGCCATAGTAAGATAAATTATACATTATTTTGTTCGCTAAACAATTTTCTAAATTCCTCACCAATTGGTGGTCTTCTTCCTATAATGATATTTTCTTTAATACCCCGTAGATTATCTTCACGACACTCAAGGGCAGCTTTAACTAAAGCACGAGGAGTTTCTTGAAAAGAAGCAGCAGAAAGAAAACTATATGAAGTTGAAGCAATTCTTTTTATTCCCATCAAAAGAAGAACACCTTTGGCTGGTTTTTTTCCAATTTTAATTAATTCTTTATTTGTTTCAAGGAAGATATCTTTTTCAACAATTTCACCAGGTATGAACTCACTATCTCCCGATTCGATTACTCTTACTCGAGAAAACATTTTTCTAATAACAACCTCAAAGTATTTTTCATGAACATCGGCTCCTTGACTTGCATAAACACTTTTAGCTTCGTTTAATATGTATTTAAAAGCTTCCATTTTTCCTCTTGCTCTATAGATACTTCGAGGATCAGCAATACCTTCATTTAAAACCTGCCCTTTTTCAACGATATCACCTTTTTTAACTAAAAGCTTAAATTTAGTTGGAATTTTTATAGAAATTTCTTTTTTTCGAACTGTTCTTATTTTAACTAAATAATATTTGGGCATTTCTCTAATTTCAACAATTTTTCCTTTTATAGGTGAAAGAATTGCTTCAATTTTTGGAGTAATTACTTCAAAAAGTTCTTTAATTCTTGGAAAAGCTTGAGTAATGTCTCTAGCAGAAACAACTCCACCTGTATGAAATGATCTCAAAACAAACTGGGTTAATCTTTCGCTTAAAGAATGAGCAGCAACAATACCAATAGCTTCACCTAATTTAATTGGTTGGTGATTTGATAAATCTAAACCGTAACATTTTTGACAAATTCCGAATCTTGTTTTGCAAGTAAACGGTGATCTAACTTTTACTGAATTAATACTTTTATCTTTTTCGATTTTTTGGGCTAATTCAAAAGTTATATAATCTCCTTTGTTGACAAAAATTTCTCCTTTATCATTTTTAACATCCTCCAAAACAACTCGAGAAAATATTGATTCGGCAAAAGAACTACCTCTTTGGATTGCTTCTTCTCTTGTAATGACTATTCCATCTTTAGTACCACAATCAACTTCTCTAATAATTACATCATGCAAAGCATCAACTAAAATTCGAGTGAAATAACCAGAAAGTGGTGTTTTAAGAGCTTTATCGGCAACTCCTTTTCTTGCCCCATGAGTCGAGCTAAAGTATTCTAGGGGGTTCAAACCAGTTTTATAAGAATTAGTAATAGGAAGCTCTATTACTTCGTTTGTAGGAGTTTTAACAACACCTTTGAAAGCCATCATTTGTCTTAACTGATCGTATGTTCCTCGAGCTCCGGCATCAACCATTAATCTAGCATTATTTGTTAAGGGGATATTCTTTTTCAAACTCTCGCTTATTTTTTCGCTTGCTTCGGTCCAAATTTTTTCAATGTTTTCTTTTTTCTCTTTATTACTAATAAAACCTTCTTTATAAGCTTCAATAATTTTTTTATGTTTTTCTAGTGCTTCTTCCAAAATTTTTTGAAAATCGGGCGGCGCTACTAAATCATCTATTCCCAAAGTAAGACCAGAAAGGGTGGCGTATTTAAAACCAAGATCTTTAAGATCATCTAAAACAATTGATAATCTTTGAATACCATATTTATTTAAAATCTCGATTAATATTGGACTTATTGTTTTTTTGTAAATAACCTCATTTACAAATCTAAAATCAGGTGGTAATTTTTGGTTAAAGATAATTCTACCTACTGAGGTTTCGATATTTTTTTCGTTTTTCACAATTTTTACTCTAATCTTAGCTTGAAGATCAATTAACCCATTTTCATAAGCTAAAAGAGCGTCTTTTTCATCAGCAAAAATTTTATTCTCTCCCTTTTTCCCTTCTAAAATTAAAGTTAAATAATAAAGACCAGCTATAGCTTCTCGATCTGGTTTTGCTTCTATCGTTCCTGTTCCTGGTCTTAAAACATTTAAAGCAGCATTCATTATTTCTCTTGCTTCTTTTTGAGCAGCAGAAGAAAGGGGGAGAAAAACACCCATTTGATCACCATCAAAGTCTGCATTATAACCTGAACAAACAAGAGGTGGAATTTTAATTGCTAATCCTTCAACAAGGACAGGTTCAAAAGCTAAAAAATTAAGTTTATGAAGAGTTGGTGGTCGATTTAAAAGAACATATTTTCCTCTGATTACTTTACTTAAAGCTGCTAAAGCATCAGCATCTCCAGCCTCGATTAATTCATTTGCTTTTTTAGTTGTTTGGACAATTCCTTCCTTGAGAAGTTCATGAATAGTAAATGGTTTAAAAATCTCTAAAGCCATTCTTTTAGGAATTCCACATTGATTAATTCTTAGTTTTGGATCAACAACAATAACTGATCTTCCTGAATAATCAACTCTTTTACCTAAAAGATTTTGTCGAAAACGCCCTTCTTTTCCCTTAAGAAAATCAGCTAAAGATTTAAGAACCTTTCTTGAACCAACGGTTATTCTTTCTTTTTTAAGAGAAATATCTAAAAGAGCATCAACAGCTTCTTGAAGCATTCTTTTCTCATTTCTCAGAATAATTTCTGGAGTTTTCATTTCGATTAATTTCTTTAAACGATTATTTCGGTTAATAATTCTTCTATATAAATCATTAAGATCTGAAGAAGCAACCTTACCTCCTTGAAGTTGAACGACAGGTCTAATATCAGGAGGAACAACTGGTAAAATTGTAAGAATCATCCACTCGGGTCGACGATTATGTTTTATAAAGGCATTTATAAATCTAAGCTTAATAGCTAAAATTTTCTTTTCATTACCTTCTGCTTTTAAAAGTTTTTTTAATGTTTCTTCTCTTAATTTTTCAAGATCTATTTCTTCTAAAAACTTTCTTATAGGTTCAGCTCCCATATCAACTTCAAAAATTCCTGGATATTTTTTAGAAAAATAAAAATATTCTGTATCTGACAAAACTTTTTTAACTTTAATTGAATTAAGCTCTTCTTTGATTTGATTATAAATTTCTGTTTTCTGTTTTTTCTCTTCTTTTGTCTGACTTTGAGCTAAAAATTCTTTATATTCTTTCTCAATTTCTTCTAAAAGTTTTTTCTTTTTCTCTTCGTTAACATAAGTAATGATATAAGCCGAATAATAAATAACTCTTTCTAAATCTTTTAAGGGAATATCAAGAAAAAGCTTAAGAGGATAAGGATAAACTTTAAGGTACCAGATATGACAAACAGGTGACATAAGGGTTATATGTCCCATTCTTTCTTTTCTTACCGATGAATGAGTTACTTCTACACCACATCTTTCACAAACTATTCCTCTTATTTGAGGTTTTTTATACTTACCACAAGAACATTCATAATCCTTAACCGGACCAAAAATAACCTCCGAAAATAATCCATATCTATCTGGCCTTCCTGTCCTATAATTAATAGTTTCTGGTTTAGTAACTTCTCCATAACTCCAACTCAAAATTTCTTGGGGAGAGGCGATTTTCAAAACTAATTTTTCAATATCATCCATCGAACGTTTAAATAGAGTCATTTTCGGTTACTCCCGATTCGGGTGTTTTTAATTTGACCTCAGTTAATTCTATTGGTGGTGTTCTTTCTTCTCCTTTTTCACGATAATGTATTTCAAGATTCAAACCCAAACCACGAAGCTCATTAAACAAAACTAAAAAGACATTTGGAAAAGAAGAATAATTAACATCTTCACCTTTAATAATACTTTCATAGGCTATTCTTCTTCCCTTAATATCATCTGATTTTATAGTTAACATTTCATGAAGAATTTCAGTGGCTCCATGTGCTTCAAAAGCCCACATCTCCATTTCACCAACTCTTTGACCCCCAAATCTCGCTCTTCCTCCTAATGGTTGTTGAGTAATAAGAGAATAAGGACCAACTGATCTTGCATGGACCTTATCTTCTACCATATGAATAAGCTTCATTATTGTCATATAGCCAACTAAAACTTTTTGAGGATATTTCTCACCTGTTAATCCGTCATAAAGATCAACTTTTCCGTCTGGAGGCAATCCGGCTTTTTTAAGTTCTTCAGCAATCTCTTCATAAGTTACACCGGAGAATGGAGGAATAACAGCATGATAATTAAGTTTTTTTGCGGCTGAACCAAGCAAAAGTTCTAAAAGTTGTCCCAAGTTCATTCTTGAAATAACACCCGCGGGGTTGAGAATTATATCTAATCTTCTTCCATCTTCTAAAAATGGCATATCCTCTTCTTTCAAAATTAACGAAATAACTCCTTTATTACCATGACGATTAACTAATTTATCTCCTACTTGAATTTTTCTTAGTTTAGCGATTTTGACAAAAATTCTTTTTAAAACACCTATCTCAGCGATTTCGCCTTTTTCTCGATTTAAAACTCTTAAACCTATCACTCTTCCTTCTTTACCTGGTTCTAGATAAAGGGAGGAATCTTTTACTTCAATTGCTCTTTCTCCAAAAATTGCTCTTAAAAGTTTTTCTTCAGGTGTTATTTCTTCTGTTTTTTTAGGAGTAATTTTTCCAACTAAAATGTCGCCCGGTTTAACATATGTTCCAATTCTTATTAATCCATCAATATCTAAATTAGCCAATTTATAATCTGGAACACCTGGAATATCATTGGTTGTCATTTCCGGACCTAATTTAGTATCAACAACATCTATAGAAAATTCTTCAATATAAACAGAAGAAAAGATATCATCTTTAAGAAGCCTTTCAGAAATAATAATAGCATCTTCAAAGTTATATCCGTACCAAGGCAAAAAACCAACTAACAGATTACATCCTAAAGCTAGATAACCGTCTTTAATTCCTGGACCATCGGTGAGAATATCACCTTTTTTAACTTTTTGTCCCAATTTCACTATAGGTTTTTGGTTGTAACAGGTGTATTTAGAGGTCATTTGATATTTATTCAAAAAATACGTTATTTTTTCTCCTTTCTTTGTTAAAATAGTTATATGATCAGCATCAACACTAATAACCTCTCCATCAACTTGAGAAATAATTATTCTTTCTGATTCTCTTGCGGCTTTACTTTCTAATCCTGTCATAACTAAAGGAATTTCTGGTTTTATAAGAGGTACAGCTTGTCTTTGCATATTAGTTCCCATTTGGAGTCGGTTTGCATCATTATGATTACCAAAGGGAATTAGAGCGGTTGAAAGAGAAAAAGCTTGGAAAGGAGAAACATCTATTAAAGTTACTTCATCTCGGTGAGCTATTCCTGGTTCACCTTTAATTCGAGCAACAACGAATTCATCCAAAATTCTACCATCTTCACCAACCTTTACATCTTTTGAAGCAATAATTTCATTTAAATCTTGATCATAAGTTAACCAAACAATTTCATTTGTTACTTTTCCGTTAACTACTTTGAAATAGGGTGTTTCTAAGAATCCGTATTCATTTCTTCTAGTATAAAGTGCTTTATTAAGTTTTATTCCGACTCCTTGACCCTCATGAGGTGTATGAATAGGACATATCCTTCCATAATGAGATTGGTGAACATCTCTTACTTCTAATCCTGCTCTTTCTTTACTAATACCTCCAGGCCCTGAAGCAGTTACTACTCTCTTATGTTCGATTTCAGCCAAAGGAGATGTTTGATCTAAAATTTGAGAAAGTCTTGAAGTGTTGAAAAATTCAATAATTGTATTACTAAATTTCCTTGGATAAATAACCTGACTTGGATTGATTGTCTCGGTTTTATCAAGAGCTGACATTTTATCCTGAATATCTTTTTTCAATCTTGAGAGGGCAATTCTTATTTGATTTTCCAAAAGTTCACCTACATCTCTTATTCTTCGATTATACAAAGCATCCATATCATCTCTATCTCCTAAGGGGTCGTTTTGAAGTCTTAAAATTTCTTTTACTATTTCCAAAATATCTTCTTTTTCTAAAACAAGCGAGGTAGATTGTCTTTTAATTCTTCGATTAAGATGGTACCTTCCCACTCTTGAAAGGTTATATCTTGAGGTGTTTAAAAATGTAGATTCAAAATAAAAAACAGCATTGTCATAAGTGTTTGGTTCAATCGGCTTCATCTTTCGATGAAGTTCTAAAAGAGCTTCTTCTCTATTTTCGGTTTTATCTTTTTTTAGCGTTGACGCAACAATAGGATAATTCTCAGTATCAAAATCTTTTAAAAATTCATAAATTGTTTCGTTTGTTTCGTAACCAAAAGCTTTAAGTAAAACAGATACAGGAAATTTTTTTCTTCGATCAACTTTTACTTGTAAAACATTATTAGGTTCAACCTGAAATTCTAACCAAGCACCTTGTTGAGGAAGTACTTTGGCTCCAAAAAGTTTTTTTTCACCGTAAAAAAGAAAATCAAAATAAACACCAGGAGAACGAAGAATTTGATTTACTATTATTCTTTCAATTCCATTAATAATAAATGACCCACGAGGGGTCATAAAGGGTATGTCACCGAAATAAATTTTTTGTGTCTTTTCTTCTTTAGTCAAAAGGTTAACTAATTTTAAAGTAACTCTTAAAGGAACGTCATAATTTGTTTGATAATAAACAGCCTCTTCTTCAGATAATCTAGGCTCACCAATTTCGTAATCAATAAATTCTAATTTAATTTCTTTTCCAGAATAATCAAAAATAGGAAAATAATCTTCAAAGGCTCTCCTTATTCCATTTTTCAAAAAATCATCAAAAGATTTTTTAATATCCTCCAAAAGTTCTGGAGGCTCTAAATAATCAAATTTTGAAAATTTTTTCAAAATAATCATATAACAAGGGAACAACCCCCTAATTTTCTATTTTTAATTTAATTTTCCATTTCTTTATAATAAGATCTTTTTTTATTATAGCACAAACTTTTTTAAAAAGTCAAGAAAAATTTAAAATTATTTGGCGGAGGGGGTGGGACTCGAACCCACAAGGCCACTTGGGGCCACCGGTTTTCAAGACCGGCGCATTAGCCAATTCTGCCACCCCTCCTTTTTATCGCCCCCAACCGGATTCGAACCGGTATTTCCAGCCTGAGAAGCTGGTGTCCTCACCATTAGACGATGGGGGCATGGGCAGGGAGGGATTCGAACCCTCACGGCTTGAAACCACAGGGTCC
>JAUQOT010000017.1 GCA_030550735.1 Patescibacteria group bacterium | reverse complement strand
TAGAAAATTTTGCTTCCAAAAAAAATAGATAATTTTTATACCTTAGCTGCGGGGTCTGGATTCGAACCAGAACTTCAGGGTCCAGAGCCCTGCGTGCTACCCTTACACCACCCCGCAAAAATTCATAATTTATTTTAAACTCTATTTTTCCTTGAAATAAAAATTAAAAATTTCTGTCAAAATTACAAGAATTGGTAATGTTGAAATAGTTCCCCACAAACCAAAAAATTTAGAAAAAATAAGCAATCCAACAAGAACTAAAATTGGATTTAATTGAACTGCGTTTTTCATAACTAGAGGAACGAGGATATGATTTTCAAATTGTTGGATAACAAAAAAACCTCCAATAACAAAAAAAATATATTCTGGTTTTTCAATAACGGTAATAAAAACAGCAATAATAGTTGTTAAAACTGGACCCAAAATAGCTAAGGCTTCTAAAATTCCAGCTGTAAAAGAAATCAAAAATTTATAAGGTAAATTAAGAATGAGACCGTAAAATATATACGTAGCAATACCGATACTAAGCATAAGAATAATCTGGCCTATAATCCAAAAACTTAATTTCCTTTTTATTCTGAACCAAATGTTAAAAATATTTTCTCTTTTTTGTTCTGGGATATAAGCAAAGATGTTTTTTTCAAAATCTTGATTTAGAGCCACATAAAAAGAAATAACAAAAACAAGAAGAAAAGAAATAAAATTACCAAAAAGTGAATAAATAAAAGAAAAAAAATTAGGAAAATAAGATGAAGTTAACTCAAAAAAATTAGGTGAATCAAGTGGCAATTTTTCAAGTTTAAGGTTATAGTTTTTTAAAATTAAATTTAGGTGGGAAATAAAATTAGGGAGCTCCGTAGTAATTACCTTAAAAAGAGAATAAAAAATAAAAATAAAAATACTACTTAAAAATAAATAAAGAATAAAAACCAAAATATAAAAATTAATTTTAGTTTTTAGGGTTAAAAACTTGGCGAAGTTTTGAAGGGTTAAACCTATAATAATTCCAAGGAAAACAGGAAAAAAAATTTCTTTTGTAAGCCAAATTAAATAAACACTTAACAAAATAAACAAAAAAGTAGTTAAGGAAAAATTTTTAAAAACTGTCATTTTACTAACAGTTCTTTTATTATTTTAACAGCTTCTTTTTCTGAAAAATTTGAATCTTCAGGAATTAAGAGAGATAAACAAAATTTATTTCTGAAAATTAATTCTTTAAACAAAGAATTGATCTCATCGTTTTTAATTTTTTTCACTAAATTTACAAACTCTTCGATTCTCTTTTTGCTTAAAATTTTCTTAAGATTATTTTTGCTAGGTTTTTTCCCTAAGATGAACAGATTAAAAAAATAATAATTTGCCAATTTTATGGGATCCTCAAAAATAGTAAGGGTATCAAAAGTAAATTTATTTTTAGCTATAAAAATTTCCTCAGAATTAAATCCATCTTTAATTGTTTTTTTAATTTCATCTTTTAATACTTCTAAAGATTCTCTTAATTTTTCTTTATTAACAATTGCAAAAATAAAAAGATTTAGTCGATTTGAAAAAATATCAAGTTCAGATCCACAAGAATAGCATAAATTTTTATCGCTTCTTAGAGATAAAAATAGACGCGAATAAGCCATCTCCCCTAAAATTTTATTAGCTAATTTAAGTGAAATAAGTTTTTTTAATTTATTAATTGGCGAAGAATGAAGCCCAAGAACTAAATAATTTTGATTTACTTTAGCTTTTTCAATTTTAACAAAATCATTTTGTTTCGACTTAACTTGAGGGAAATCAAATTCTTTGCCTGAGATTAAATCATTAAAGTTTTTTTCAATTAGCTTAAAAATTTTTTGTTTATTCCTTAATTTACCTATTACTAATAAAAACGAATTTTTAGAATTATAAAATTTATTTTTAAAATTGACAATTTTATCTCGGTTAAAATCTTTAATTGATGACTCTAAACCTATAATTGACCTTCCTTGAGGTAAATCATGATAAAGAAGCTCTAAACAATTAAGAAATACCTTCTCAAAGGGATCATCCATTTTTTCTTTTAGTTCAGAAATAACTATTTTTTTCTCTTCTTGGATGTTTTCTTCTCGAAAAAGGGGATTTTTAATTAAATCAGCAAGAATAAATAAACTTTCTGAAAAATAATCTTCTAAGGTTTTGATGTAGTAATAGGTATACTGATGGCTTGTGGCACCGTTAAACTTACCCCCAATTTTGTCTAATTCCTTAAAAATTATTTTCTGCTCAGGAAAGTTTTTTGTTCCCTTAAAAACCATATGTTCTACAAAATGGGCCAGGCCTTCTTCTCCTTTTTTCTCATTATCTGAACCAACTTTAATAATAAAAAATAATAAAATCGTTGAAGCAACTTCTGGTTGAATAAAAATCACTCTTAAACCGTTCTTCAATTTTAAAAAATCAAAATTCATTTAGATAATCCGATTTTTTCTTAAAATATCTCTTGCGGTATTACTAAGCTGAGCTCCGTGTTCTAAATAAAAAAGAATTGTGTCTTTATCAAAATTTCCTTCTTTTAAATAAGGATTCCACCACCCTAAAACGCGAATTACTTTACCATTAAGTTTCCATCTTTTATCTTGAAGAACTAATCTTAGAATCTTTTGATTTCTTTTACCAACCTTTTGAAAACGAATAACTAGCATTAAACAAATTCTATTATACTTAATTCGGCGTTATCTTTTAATCGATTAAAAGGAAGTTTTATTACTCTTACGTAACCGCCATTTCTCTCTCGATAGCGTGGAGCGATATCATAAAAAAGTTTATAAGCTGATTTTTTGGGCAATCTTTCCAAAAGATACCTTAAATCTTTAAGCTCTCCTCCTTTGGCTTTCGAAATAAGTCTTTCAATTAAACTTTTTAAATATTTAGCTCTTTGAGTTGTTGTTTTAATTCTTTCCCTAATAATAAGATTGTGGGCTAGAATTTTAAATAAAGCTTTTCTTTGGTCCTTTTTTAAACCAAATTTTTTTGTTTTTTTAAGTTTTCTCATTTTTCTATTCTAACTTTTTCAAGATGACTTATCAAAATATCAATAGCTTCATTTAAAGCCTCGGTTGGTGTTTTTGTTCCATCGGTTTCTATAGTTAAACGGAGAAGATTAAAATCGGTTCTTTCTAAATATCTAACATTCTCTATCTCATAACTTACATTTACTACAGGAGAAAAATTAGCGTCAAGAATTATTTCTCCAGCAACAATTTTTTCTTTGCTTAAATTTTCAGCTAAAACATACCCTCTTCCTTTTTCTACTGTAAGTTTCATCTTAAGTTTTGCATCATCTGAAGTTAGAGTCGCAATATGATGTTCAGGATTAACAACTTCAATTCCTGGAACAGTTTTTATATCTTTTGCCTTAACAATTCTTTTCCCTTCAGCTTCTAATGTAAGATCAACGGGATGATCTTGTTCCATTTTAAATCTAACTTTTTTCAAATTAAGTAAAATATCTAAGACATCTTCATATACTCCGGGAATTGTTGTAAATTCATGAGGAACGTCTTCAATTTTTACTCGGGTAATAGCAGCACCAATTAAAGAAGAAAGTAAAACTCTTCGAAGAGCATTTCCAAGAGTAACACCGTACCCAGGATAAAGAGGTTTAATTTCAAAAACCGCTTTATTTTCTTCAGATAAAATTAACTTTGGGCTTTCGGGAAAAACTAAGTTATTAATAATCATTATTTTTTAACTAAATGATTATTTAATTACTATCGACTATAAAAGTCAATAACAAGAGGAAGATTAAAATTATGTTGAATTTCTTCATAACGAGGATAACGCAAAACTTCTCCCTTAAACGTGTTTGGATCAATTTTAAGCCAAGCTGGTGGTTGATAATTTTTTAATCTTTCTTTTAGATCTTTAAATGGAGAAATATCAAGACTCTGTGGTCTAATCTCAATAAAATCTCCAGGTTCAACAAGATATGAAGGGATATTAAATCTTCTTCCATTTAAAAGAAAATGTCCATGAGAAACTAATTGTCTAGCTGTTGTCTTGTGGGGAACATAACCTAAACGCCAAATTACATTATCAAATCTTCTTTCTAAAATTTCAATTAAAGCTTCGGGAGCTGATTTTTGAGATTTTTTTGCTATTTCGACATATTTTTTCATTTGTGTTTCATTAACTAAATAAAAAATTTTTAATCTTTGTTTTTCTAAAAGTTGTTTTCCATAAAGTGTTAAAACTTTTGCTTTTTTTCCGTGCATACCAGGACGGGATCTTCTTCTTACCAAAGCACACTTATGAGATAAACATCTTTCATTTAAACCAACTTTTATTCCAAATCTTCGACAATATTTACATTTAGGTCCCAATTTCATTTTTAGACTCTTCTTGGTTTTGGAGGCGTTGGGCCTCCAAAAGGAATGGGTGTAATATCGGCGACAGAAACTATGTTAAGATTTTTACTAAAAAGAACTCTTAAAGCAGGTTCTCTTCCGGGTCCGATTCCTTTAACAAAAACTTTAATTTCATCAATATTCATATTTTTTATTTTCTCCAAAAGAACCTCCATTGCTTTTTGTCCTCCAAAAGGTGTTCCTTTTTTTGTATTTTTTAAACCAGCGCTTCCAGCTGAAGACCAACAGATAACATTTCCATTTTCGTCTGTTAGAGTAATAATCGTATTATTAAAATGAGAATAAATATAAATTCTTGCAGTTTTAAGATAAGTTTTTTTAACTTTCTTCTTACTTACTTTTTCTTCTCCTAAATCTTCTTTAACTTCTTCTAAACCTATTTTTTTTGTTCGTGTTTTACCCATTATCTCTTACCAGCACCTGCTTTTCGACGAGCACCAGTGGCGACTGTTTTTCGTGGCCCCTTTCGGGTTCGAGCATTTGTTCTTGTTCTTTGACCTCTAACTGGTAATTTTTTAACATGCCTTATTCCTCGATAGCATTGAATATCTATTAATCTTTTAATGTTAGCTTGAACTTCTCGTCTTAACTCACCTTCTACTTTAAAATTTTTTTCAATATACTTCTCAATTTTATTTATTTCTTCTGGTGAAAGCTCCTCAACTTTTTTAAAGGGATCAACCCCCGTATCTTCACAGATTTTTTTAGCCAAAGAAAGACCAATTCCATAAATTCGTGGCAAAGCAAAAACAAGTCTTTTATTATTTGGTATTTCTACTCCAACAATTCTAACCATTTTAACCCTGTCTTTGTTTATGTCGTGGGTTTTCGCAAATTACATAGCGATAAACCCCACGTTTAACAATTTTACATTTGGCGCACCTTTTTTTAATAGATGGTTTAACTTTCATTTTTTGAAGTAAAATAAAAAATAATTAAAAATCCTTTTAAAATTATATCATAAAATGTTTTAAAATGGCAAGAATAATTTTTTTTCTTATTGATGGTTTTAGTGATTTACCCCGCAAAGATACCCCTTTAAGATTAGCTTCGAAAAAATTTCTTGAATCTTTAAAGGAAAAGATTTGGCTAGGTAAATTCTTACCCCTTGAAAAAAAATATTGGCCAAAATATGGAGAAAAAAGCATCACAGGTTTGGCTAATTTAGGTATTCTGGGATATAAAATAAAACCCGAAAAACTTAAAAGAGGCCCATTAGAAGCAATAGGAAGTGAAATTGAATTTAAAAATGGAGAACTTGCTTTAAGAATAGATTTTGCTTCAGTTGATGAAAATTTAAGAGTAATTGATAGAAGATCAGGAAGAAATACTTTTGGTTTGGAAGAGTTATCTCAGGATATCAATAAACAAACTTTTAGTATTCCTTTTCATTTTCACCGAACATATGGACATCGAGGTGTTCTTATTTTTAAAACTAAACTTTCTCCCAATATTTCTGATAGTGATCCTTATAAAAATGGTGTAAGAGTAAAAAAGATAAAACCTTTAAGAAATAATAAATTAGCAAAAGAGAGTGCTAAAATAGTTTGGAATTTTTTAATTCAGACTTACAATCTCTTAAAAAATCATCATATAAATCAAAAAAGAAAAGATTTAAAGTTGCCACCGGCGAATTTTCTTTTATCGAGAGAAGCGGGAAACAAAATCATAAAATTAAAAAATTTTTTTGAAAAATATAAAATAAAAAACGGAGTTGTTATCGCTGAAAATGGAGCAGTAAAAGGAGGATGTATTCTAAGTGGTTTTAAGGCTATAACTTTACCAGAGATTGAAAACCTCGAAGAAAGATATAAATTTTATGAAGAAAAAATTAAAGAGAGTTTTGATTTTTTTGAATTGATTTATCTTCACTTAAAAGAAGCTGATGAAGCAAGCCATGATAAGAATCCCTTAAAAAAGAAAAAATTTTTTGAATTTTTTGATAAATGGTTTTCAAAAATTTATGATCCAAAAACAATTTTTATTATTACTGGAGATCACATAACCGATTCTAAATTAGGAAAACATCTTTGGGGTTATTTACCAATTATAATCATTAATCATCCTCTTTATAAAAATAATCCAAAAGAAATAAGCGAAATAGAAGCTTATAAAAATGAATTTTTAAGTCCTCAAAAACTTTGGAAAATTATAGAAAAAACCTAACCTCCTTTATTATTTAAACTACCTTAAAGTTGATGTTGTTAGTGTTGAAGGAAAATTAAGAAGCTTTCTTAACTCTTCTTTTTTGAATTCCAAACATTCTCTATTTATATTTTTTACTTGAGTTATATACCACTCGTTAAGATTTTTTATTTCTTTATATAGATTTTTTCTCAATTCCTTTTTTAGATTGGGGGAAGCAACGTTTTTAAGTTTAGACTGATATTCATTAAATAATATCTTTCTTTTCTCGTTTCTTTCTTTGATTAATGCTTTTATTTTACTTCCAACACAATCTTTAAATGAAGAAAAATTATAAGTAAAACTTGGAAAAGAAAATTCGGAAGACGTAGAACTTTCTTCAGCGAAAACAGAGAAAATTAGAAAGAAAATACAAAGAGTTGTAATTAAGATAATTAATGTTATTTTCATTTATTTCATTTTACCACAATTAAGCTGCTGCAACTTCTTTTTTCTTAAAAATTTTATACCATAAATAAGCATTAAAAATAATAAGTAATAAAATCAAAATCCACAATAAATTCCAACCGGAAAAGATACCACCAATAAAACCTAAAATAGGAGTTAAAAAGTTGGTTTCGGATTTAGCTTCTAAAATTGTAGAATATTCATAATTAGCACCAGGAGTCGTTACAAAGAATCTAACTTCATAGTCTCCTTCCTTTAAATTGCAAGGAACATCAACATTCCATTTGAAAAGAAGTGTTTCAAATGGTTTAAGAATAAATGTTTTTGATTGAGGATTAAACCAATTACTGGCTTCGCCTTCAACATTAATAGTTATTTTTCTATTAACAGAAGTGTTATTAACTAAAGTAAATTGAAGTTCATTTTTAGAACAAATTTTAACGTTATATGATTTATCTAGAAGTAAATTAACTAGTCTTGAAGAAACTGTGGTTGCTTGAACAGGAACGGTTCTTGTAACAACTCTTGTTCGAGGAAGATAGACCGTTCTTCCAACGTTTATTAAAATTTCTTTATTTGAAGAGGCTCCTTGATTATCAGTAACTGTAAGTTTAATTCGATATGTTCCAGAAGCTAAAGCTCTATTAAAGGAAACTTCGCTAGAAACTAATTCGCCATTAATTTCCCATTTATAACTAATTATTTGTCCATCGGGGTCATAAGAACGGGAAGCATCAAAATTTACAATTGTTCCAGGCAAAATTCTTTCTGGGCTAAAAGCAATAACAGGAACAGGAGGTTGATTAATAATTGGAGAAGGAACAACTTGAGAAGAAGAAATAACATTAACTGAACAAGATGTAGATTGTGTAAAAGATCCGGAAGTAACAGTTAAATTGACATTATAAACACCGGGAGAAGAAAATGTTCTTGAGCAAGTAGAAGAATAAGAAGTGCATGCTCCAGACCAAGAATAAGTATAATTTCCAGTACCACCACTAACAGAAGAATAAAAAGTAACTGGTGAATTAACATTAACTGGATTAGGAGAAGCATAACATGAAACCGTTAAAGGATTAGAAACAGAGCAGCGAGTAGTAAAAGAATAAGTTGAACCATAATTTGTACCTAAAGAATTTCTAATAGCTGCTCGATAATAATAAGTTGTACAAGGTTGAAGAGATGTTAAAGTATAACAAAATGTATGAGGAACCGAGGATACATAAATATTTTGAACAGGTGTAGAATTATTTAAATCGGGTGAAGTTCCCCATTCAAACCAAACTTGAACATTGTTATCACCACCTGTATCAGTTACTGCTCCAGCTAAAATAGCATAATTAGATGAATATTGGGTATTTGATGGACAAGATTGAGCTCTTGAATAATTATTAATTCCAACAAAGACAACCAGAAACAAAACTAAAAATGTTGTTAAAAAATTTTTGTTCATCATATTTTAATTATAAAAATTTTTTAAAATTTTGTCAAGTTTAGAAGATAACCCAGTTAGAGAAAATATTCTTTATTTTAGGGAGTATTTTAGTGTTTTGACTACATAGAGTTTTAATTGATTTAATTTCACCATAATTAGTACCAGCAGTATTTTTAGCTCCAGCTCGGTAATAATAAATTGTACAAGGCTTGAGTCTGGTTACTTTAATACAGAAAATACCATCTTTTTCTAAGGTTAAAATTTTTGTTTTTCTATCCAAATTATCTTTTTTGTCTCCATATTCAAACCAAACCTCAACTTTTTTATCACCACCCAAACCTGCTCTACCCACAAAAGTAATATATCTATAACCGGCTGTTGTTTTAGGAGGACAATTTTCTTGAGCTTCAGCAAAGCCAAAAAACAAAAAAATTATTAATAGTAGTAAGGTAATTTTTATTTTCATAATTTAATTCTTTATAATGTTTCGACAGGGGGTAAAGTAATTACTATTGGAGGATTAATTGCTGACTTAATAGTGAAACTTATTGATTTATAACACCAATCTGAGCAATTGTTGAAATCTCCAACACAACGTTTCCATTTTCTTGTCCAAGTAAAAGTCCCTGGAGTTTGAGCAGTGCATTCAGTTTCCCAACCATATATTGTTTCAGTACAATTTCCAACACCTCCGGAAAAAATATTTTCCCACCAAGTTGAAGCATCTCCAGCAGCGATTCTAAATTTTACTCTATTTCCTACATTTGATGGATCAGGAATTACTTGAAGAACAACTTGTTCTGTATTACATTGGATTTGACTTCCACCACCTCCACCACCTCCTCCACCAGAACCTGAATACCAAACCAGATAACCTAAAAGATTTTGATCTGTACAGCTCCAACTTCCACCACTAGTACATATTTTATTAAAAATATCAATCTGAACTGTTTTATTTGAGTTAAGAGACGCATAAGATGTTAAAAATATTTTTCCTTTTAGTGGACCCTGCATGTTTAAACGACATTCCTCACGTCTTCCATCACAAACAAATACATAAATCCATTCTTGTCTGTTTTGTCTTGCTTCACACCATCCTCCATCTCTATCACATGAAGCTGGACAACTATAATAATCAGCATTAGTTCCAGAACCACAAATATTTGTATATTCACCACCAAATGGAGGTCGGTAACCAGCTAAAACTTCTATAACCACGAAACTAAAAATTAATGATAAAGATAAAAAGAAAATTATTTTTTTCATTTTAATTTTTGCTTTAATTTAATTTTCGAATTCAATTTATATTTTAATGCAAAACTTTATAAATGTCAAGATTAAAAAAAATTAGAAATTAAAACAAAAATGGGTGGGCGACGGGGCTCGAACCCGCAACCTGAGGCTCCACAGGCCTCCGCTCTAACCAATTGAGCTACGCCCACCATCTAATTTAAATTATATCTCGAATTTTATTTTTTAAAGAAATGATATCTTCT
>JAUQOT010000016.1 GCA_030550735.1 Patescibacteria group bacterium | reverse complement strand
AAGAGGAGGTAATGTTCTAAACTTTTTGATGTTTTATCATCAATTTCCAAGTTATTATCAGGCAATTAAATATTTGAGAGAAAATGGTTACCTTTGATTTTGGAGAAAAATTTTTCAAAAAAGAGAAGAGATTGGAAAAAATCATTAATATCGGAGAAGTAATTCAAAAGACAATAAAGACTCCCAAAACAGTTGAAATTAAAGATGATGATTTAGAAAGCAAATATCTTGTCTCTAAAATCATTCTCAAGAACAAAATCAATCTTATTGCAGGTGAAAGCTATTCAGGAAAAACAAATTTTATACTTCTTTTAGCTAATAGTATCTGTCATTACGATAAATTTTTTGATTTCAACGTTTATGAAAATCATAAAGTACTCTATTTAGATGGTGAAAGTGGAGAAGACCTTATAGCTTACAGGTGGAAGAATCTTATCAGAGGAGAAGAAAGTGATAAATTCATGTTCATTTCTAAAGAGAAAATGGAAATTACTTTAAAAGAAGAAATGGTAATTAGTAGTTCATATTTTTATTTGACTGATGAAGAATTTTTAGATGCACTCTTGAACTTCTTGAAAGTTAACGAAATAAAAGTTTTAATTATAGACCCCATCGTTTCTTTTTTGCCTTATTTTTTCAAAGAAAACGAGAGTGTTTATATTCGTTCTTTAATCAATCTTTTAAGAGAAAAATTTTGTACTCAAGGAATAACTTTAATACTTGTCCATCACTTTGGAAAAACAAGAGAAGGAGAAAAAATGTCTTTAATTCATAGAATCAGGGGAGCATCAGATATAGGAGCTGGAGCAGATATGATTTGGATTACTGAAAAATTTTCAATTTATGACAACGAATTTTACGTAAAATGCATCAAAAACAGATTAGAACCAGCTTTCAATTATACCCTCAAAATTAATTATTCTTCAGAATTCGGATTTAATTTAATAGCAACTGAAGAAAAACAGACAAAGAAAGATAAATTTAAAGAAGAGGTTTTGGCTTTATTAGAAGAATTAGGAGATGAAGAAGGATTGGAAGCAGAACAAATCTTATCAATTCAGGAAAAATATGGTCTCTCTAGGAGTCTTAAATACATTGCTTTAAAGGAACTCAAAAAAGAAGGAAAAATAATTTCGATTCAGAGAGGTAAAAAAACTTATTATGTGAAAAACCCAATGGTCGTTGATTAAACCCCTAAACAAAAAAAATGAAATTAACACCAAGTTTTCGACAAGATAGCAAGAAAATAGGTCAAATATGGAACCCTAAAGAAACAGGAGATAGTCTTGAAGGTATTTTAGTTAAAGCAATTCCTAACAAAGGAATAAGAAAAAATGTTTATCTTTATTTGTTTGAAGTTGAAGGAAGAGATGATTATGTAGGAGTTATGGGCACTTATCTTTTAGATAAACAATGGCAACTTTACAATTACGTAGGTCATCAAATTAAACTTGTTTATCTTGGAAAAGCAAAAACAAGGGGAGGAACAATGAAGTTATTTGAGGCTGATGTTTCAGATGAACCAGTTTTAAAAAATGAGGGAGTTAAGAATACCGAAGAGTATCTTATCTGAAGTTAGATATATTGTTTGTGCTGAAATTGAACCTTCAGAAAACACTAAAAAACAATTTCCTGAAATTTTCGAAATTGAACCAAATTTTAAGTGGAAAATACTTTATTATCCTCGATTAGGGAAATGGAAATGTACTTGTTTGGGTTATCTTTCAGCTTCTCGAGTTGAAAGAATTTGTCATCATTTGTGGGAATTTCTTAAAAAAAACAAGTTTTTAGAGGATGAAATCCTTGAAATGATAAAACCACAAAAAATGAAAAAAGAAGAAAAAAAAATTAAAATGAAAGAAGGTCGAAATTAGCAATAGAAATCAAATGGGAAAAAAATCACTTGTAAAGTTTTTGAATCTTAAAAATTTGAACAAATTTTATCCTCATGTTGAAGTGAGTTTAGGTAATAAAAAATATGAACTTTTAATAAGTTTGTACGAAATGAAAAGAATAATGCCACTTGAAAGATGGAGATTTGCTCTTCCCCTAATTTTAAGTGGTCGAAAATTCGAAACTAAACATTTCATTATTGAACCAGTCATAATTCACCACGAAAACTAAAATGTCGTCTTCGAAACATTTTCTCTTTACTCTTGTTTTTTTTGTTGTTTTTATTACCGCTGGAATTCTAATCCTGATTTCAAAGAATGGAATGAATAAAATTCATGAGCAAGAGGAATTAATCGAGATAAAAAATCAAAAAATTAACAAGTTGTTTGAGGATTTAGTTATGTGTGAGAGTTCGAATAATGAACTAGCAATAAATAGAAAAGATAGTGATGGGACAGCAAGTTTTGGTTTATTGCAATGGAAGCCAGAAACCTTTAGAAGGTTGGCTATTAAATATGGGATTATTGGAGAAAAAGCGGATTGGAACTGGATAATGACCTTAATTTTTGACAGAAAAGTGAATAAAAAGATTTTTGTTGAGGTTATGAAGGATAAAACAGAAAATCCTTATAATTTGTGGCCTATTTGTTGTAAGAAAATAGGGTGTAAGGTGGTCGGTAATTAAAAAAATTTAACAGTGGAAAAAATGAATAAAAGGAGTTTAAAAGAAAAAACTATACATCCAGTTTTTACGATTAGAAAAATTTGTGAGGATTTAGAAAAAGTTGATGAAGAACTTAAAAAATTTTTAGAGAAAAAGAAAAATAATCCTTTAGTTAAACGTGTAAGGTATTACCACGAATATCTTTTGATGGTTAAGGATGAATTTACTGTGTATCAACATGAATTCGGAGAGATTAAACTTACAAAAGGTTTGTACCATCTAAGTTTTTGGTTTGAGTAAATGGGGGTAGTCGATAATTAAAAGATAAAAAATATGTTAAGTGAAAAGGAGATAAGTTTTTATGAAGAAAAACTTGGTTTGGCGTCGGAAAGTTTGATTTATAATTAGAAATGATGAAAACATATAAATACAGAATATATCCAAACAATAAACAGAAAGAGTTATTTGAGAAAACCTTTGGATGTGTTAGATTTTATTGGAATAAGGCATTGGAGATTAAACTTAATGTTTTCAAAGAAAATGCAAAAAAACCGAAAGAAGAAAGAAGACCAATACCACGAGTCTTACCATCAGTTTTAAAAAGAAATTATCCATTTCTCAAAGAGGTAGATAGTATAGCTCTTAATAATGCACAACTTAATCTTGAGAGAGCATTTCAAATGTTCTTTTCAAAGAAATTAAGAATTCCAAAATTCAAAAAAAAGAAAGCAAAACAAAGCTACACAACAAACAACATTAACAATAACATTAAGGTTAACTTTGAAAATCAAAAAATTAAACTTCCCAAAATAGGATGGATTAAAATAAAGCTGCATAGAAAATTTGAAGGAAAGATAAAGTGTGTTACGGTCTCCAAAACAACCACTTGTAAATATTTTGTATCCATCTTTGTAGAAAATGAAACCCAAGAAAGCCTACCACCAACAGACAATATATGTGCTATAGACGTTGGATTACAACACTTTATAGTAATGGTAGACAACAAAGGAAGAATTCAAAAAATATCTCATCCCAAGTGGATATCAAAAATGGAAAAGAAAATCAAAAGACAACAAAAAGCATTATCAAGAAAACAAAAGGGTTCAAAAAATTGGGAAAAGCAAAGAGCTAAACTTGCTAAATTGCATGAAAGAAAAAACAATCAGAAAGAAGACTTTCTACATAAGCTATCTACAACCATCATTCGCGAGAACCAAGCAGTGGTGGTTGAAAAGCTTAATATTAGGGGTCTTCTTTCTAAAAGTTATCTGGCTAAATATATATCAGATAGTTCGTGGGGTCAATTTTTAAGATATCTCAATTATAAAGCAGATTTATATGGAAGACAAATTATAGAAGCAGATATGTTTTATCCGTCTTCTAAATTATGCAATTCTTGTGGTTATAAACGAATAGACCTTAAGTTATCAGAGAGAGAGTGGCAATGTCCCCTTTGTAAGACGAAACACGATAGAGATGTGAATGCTGCAAAAAATTTGTTGACTTATGGTTTCATCCACCTTAAGGATGGTAGGGTAGGGTCTACCCGAACTGAAGCCTGTGGAGAGACTCATTAGTCTCTGTGAAGCAGGAAGCTATCCTCTTATAAGAGGGTAGCAGACCACTGAGGGTTGTGATTGTTAATTTTTAACAACAATCAAGAAAAATGAATAAACATCGACAAAAAGGCTACAAATTAGAACATTTTCTTGAGAAATTCTTTAATGAAAATGGAATTGAAGTAAAAAGAAGGGGTTTGGCTTATGAAGAAGACTTGGTTTTCATCAAAACCGGTGAAAAAATGGAGGTTAAAAATAGAAAAAATGCGAATTTAAGCCAAATTTATGAGTTTTTGGAGGGTAATGACTATTTAGCAATTAAGCAAACAAGTAGAAAGCATAGAAATATGCCAATCCTAATTGTTATGAAATTGGAAAAATTTTTGGAATTATTAAGGAGATTGCATTAAGGGAGAATATGAAAGATAAATCGCCAGAGTTTTATTTTACAAAAGAAGAGATGGTTAAAGATTTATTGGCTATTACACCTATAAAACCAGAAGATGTTGTTTTAGATGCTGGCTCTGGCAACCTTGTATGGTTTAAAAATTTGCCTTGTCTTCCAGAAAATAGGCGAGAATGTGAGATAGAAAGAGGGTGCGATTTTTATGAATGGAAGGAAGAAGTAGATTGGGTTGTAGGTAACCCTCCTTTTCGTGATAAAAATGGTAAAAATCAAATACCATCTTGGATAGAAAAAGCAAGCACTATAGCCAGAAAGGGATTTGCTTTTTTAATAAATCATAAGGTTTTCAATTGTTTAACTCCTAGAAGGTTGGAAAAACTAAAAGAAAGGGGTTTTTATTTGCAACACATAAGAATTGTTTCAGACAAAAGGTGGTTTGGTAGGTATTACTACTTAATTTGGGGAAAAGAAAATAAAAATTTTGTTAGTTGGGAATTAAAAAGTTATTAGGTAAAATAAAAAAATGTCAAAGAAAAGTAAAGAACAAAAATCTTTAGAAGGTTTCAGTCAATGTGCTTTTTGTGGAGAAAAAACAAGATATTTTTTTTATGAATTGAATTGTCATATCTGTGTTGTTTGTTTAGCTAGATACAATAGAGAAAAAACTGTTTATAATCCAGTTATTTTTATTTCTCGTCCCAATTTTACATGGAGTGGAATTCCCCCCTACAAAATTTCAACTACATGGGATATATGGGGAAAAATCAATTAGAAAAAGTGGTAAAATAAATAATGGAATTGCCCCCCAGCCGAAAGGTCGCATTTAATGCGTGCTTTTCCGCATGGAATAGGCTGGGGGGATTTTTTAATTGAAGAACTTCTTTTTTGTTTAAAAATTGGAAAAAATCAAAAAATCATAGATTTTAAAAGGATTTTTTTTCATTTTTTTCCATCATTAAAAAATCAAGAAAAATTGAGGGTTTTTTAAATGGTATGCCTCTAGAATCTTCTCATTTAAATTTTTTTTGGTTCCCTAGTATATCAATACTGGGGTTAAGAGAAAAATTGAAACTACGCGATTTTAGAGGCAATCTGGGTTATTTTTTCTCTTTCGGAAGCCTAATTTTTGCCCAATTTTGGGGGAAAATTATTATTCCTTTTCTTTTCAATTCTTCAATCTCTTTTAAAGCATTTTCTTCATCAAGTAAATAGACTTTTTTATTCTTCAAATAAACCTTTTCTGCACTTAAAAGACCTTTTCTGATAAGGAAATAAATTTGATTGTATTTGAGATTTGTTTTTTCTGATAATTCAGCAATGCTAATTTTCCTCATTTTCTTGTTTCCTTAATTTAATTACGACTTTTTTCAATTTTTCTCTAACTTCTTTAACATGTTTGCAATGTCCATTGAAATAGAACCCAGGACAATCGCAGATAATTTTGTTTGTTAGAGTATTCCACCAAACATCATATTTCTCATTAAAGTTCAACTCTTTTTTAGTTTTTTCAGAAGGTTCAAATTTTCTAATTAATATCCACATTTTCTACTTCTTTATTAATTTCTTCTTCGATTTCTAACAAAATTGACCTTAAAATAGCACAAATTTTCTCTATGTAATCTAAATCTCTACTAATTGAATCTACCATAAACTCAATTCCTGTAATTTTCTCATCCAAAAATTCTAATTTCTTTTCCAATTCTTTTTTATCCATTATTTTTTACTTTTTTAATTTCCGCCCTTTTAGAAAAATAATTATCCAGGTATTCACTTTCAAACCAGACCCACTTATCAAGAACCCATTCAGCAATTTCATTAAAGACTTTATTTCTATCTTCCCATTTTATTAATCCTTTTTCTAGAAAAATCTGTAAATATGAATGAATAATTCCAAATTGTTGCGTTTTTTCTATATTTCCCTTTTTGAAATATTGACTTTCCCTAATCTGTTTTTGCTTTTCTTTTCTAATTCTTTCCCAATCTGTAGATTTTTGTTGTTCTTCGTTCATTATTAGCCTTCCTCACATAAAGAGCAAATGAAATAATCGCCCTCTGGCATTATGCAACCTTCATCGTCCCTATAATAAAGAGTTTTTTTGTTTTTTGTTATTCTGATTCCGCAAAAATCGCAATAACCAAACCCGAATTTATTCAAGATTTTTTCAAAAATTTTTCTTAATTTATAGCCAATCATCATCTTCAAATTCTTCTTCCCCTCCCAAAGAATGATTGTTTTGAGTGTTTTCGTTTTCATCTTCATCTTCGGGTAGAGAATTTAAGAAAAGTTTCGCCCTTATTAAAGCTTCTTCTTCCGAAACACCCTCTTCTCTTTGTATTTTTTTTGCAATTTCTTCGATGTAGTCATATGAAATCTCTAGTTCAACATCGTAAAGCAAATCAATTAGTTTATCCCTTGATTTTTCTTCAATTTCTTCTAGTTTTTCCATCTGTTGAAAAATTTCTTCCATTTTCAACTTTTTTTTTAATTTACGACCTTTTATTTACATTTTACTATCAAATTTTTTTATTGTCAAGTTTTTAAATGGTTAATGCTTAATTGCCTTTCTTGAATAAGCCAAAACAAGTCCGTGTTTGCGAAAAAGATGATTTTCTAAATGGTGAAATCTCATTCCACAAACATGACAAATTCTCCACTCTTTTTTTAGCATTTCATGATACTTTTTCATTTTTTCTATTTCATTTCTCCTTTGATAGTATGAAATTCTTCTATGATGATTAACTTTTCCTTTTTTAAAATGATATTTTTTTCCATACTTAATTAAATACTTCCACATTTTCTTTCTTTTGTTTGCTTCGCTTTTCTTTTGTTTTGTTTCATCTGAAATTAGGGGTAATTTGTATGGTAAGCTGAAATATTCTTTGTATTCTTTGGCAGATATATCGTGACTTTGCCACAAATGTCCTCCTAAATTTTTAAATTCTTTGCCACAAATTAAACACTCACATCTGTTCCTTTTAACAATTTGATAAGCAATTTCAAGTTCTTCGGGAGAAAGAGGTTTTCTGTTGATAAATTTTTTATAAAAAGGCGTAATCTCTTTGTTTCTTTTGTTTTGTTTGACCATTTCTTTATTAAAAACCCAATTAAAGCGACTTTTCTCTTTCTTGTTTTTCTTTAAGAAGTCTCACCACCTCTTCATAAGGAATCAAAACTTTTTTATTTTCTAAAACCATTGTCCTTTTTACTTTTACTTTTCCTTTCTGAACAGCATATTTAATAACGTGATATCCAACACCTAAAATTCTTGCGACCTCACTAATGAGATAGTAATCTTTCTTTGGAACTTGAATTATTGACATTTTTTTTGACCAGTTTTTATTAATTTTCGACCTTCATAATATTATACCACAAAATGTAAAAATGTTAAAATCTTTTAACTTCAAAAATCCCAGCCTAATAAAGAATTAGCCTAATTTATTGAAACAGCCTAATGAAGAAGCAACCTAATGTAGAGTGAAATAAAGTTTTTTTGATTTTTGATTGATTGCTTGAAACTTGGATTTTTTAAGTTTTTGGAGGTATTGACATTTTAAAATTTTTGAGTTATAATGTTTTTAGAAACTGAAAAGGTCGATAATTAATAAATGAGAAGAAAAAATGTAAAAAATGTAAAAAAGTGAAAAAAGAGTTTAAAAAATGAAGGTCAAAATTAATAAAAAAATTGAAAAAATGGAAAACAAAAAAACTAGAAAAATTTATCGGCAAGGAGATGTTTTACTTTATGAAGTGTTTGATGATGAAGTAGTTTATGATTATTTTTCAAAAAAAAATGAAAGATTTATGGCAATAAGTGAAGAAATAAAAACGAAAGAGTATGTAGTTCGAGAGGGCGAAACTGGAAATAAACATGTTCTTTTAGCAGAAAAAGATTTTTTAATTTTGGATGGAAGAGATTTATTAAATCATGAGGATTTAAAAATAATAAAATTATTTAGCGATGCAATCCTTAACCATGAAGAACATAATCAATTATCGATTGTCCAGGGAATGTATGTAATTCTTTTTGAAAGGGAGTATGATTATTTTAGAGATGAATGGAGACGGATTGAAGATTAAAATTTTAGTTTAATTAAGGTGCGAAATTAAAAAATAAAAAATAAAATATGGAAAGAAAAATATTAATCAAAAACGAAAATTATACTGAAAAAATTGAGAAAAAAGAGTTAAGATTTTTTGAAAAAAATCAAAAAAATATATATTTAACTGGAAAAAATTATGTTGAAGGAGTAGATGAAACTGTAGATTGCAGATTTGTTAATTTAGAAGATTTACTGATTGAAAGATTGGAGACAAAAAATCTCTATCTAAAAGTTTTTAATGATATGCCTGTACTAAGCAGAGACCTTAAGCTTAATTTTAAGGAAGTAAAAGTTAAAAATGATTTTTATGTTGAAGCAGATGTGGAATTTAGAAGTTATATTGAAATTGAAGATTTGAAGGGGTGTTGCGAAATTCTAGCAAAATTTGAAGAAATAAAAGCAAAGAATTTTGATAGGGTTTTTTTTAGAGTATGTAATAATAGAAGGGTTATCAAAAAAATTAATTTGAAGGGTGGTAAAGGAGTTATTTTTTTACCACTTCGAGGAGAAACTAAAAAAGTGAAAATTAATGAAATAAACATTGAGAATGTTGAAAATGTTGATTTAGAAAAGTTGAAAATCGAAAAAGGAAAATTATCAATAAAAGATGTTAGAAAGTTACTGCTAAATGAAAGCTTTTTAGAGAACTTCGATGGTGAAATCTCTTGTAAATATTTGTATTTTGATTTTAAGAAAGCTGAAGCTTTAGAAAAGCTGAGAGAAATGATGAAAAAGAATAAAATTAGTTTTGAAAATTTAATGCTTGATAGAGACATTGAAGAAGAAAGTATTAGATACGAAATTGTTTTAAACAAGAAAATTAATATTACTTACTTGTTAAAAATCAGAAATGTAGAGAAGAGAAGAATAATTGCCGAATTTACAGGAGGATTAAAAGAAGCTTTGAAGTATGAGAAAAATCTTATTTTAATAGACAAAAATGAAAAAGGTGAGCTTTACAGGGTAAGTGGAGAGAGAGGAGAGGTAAGATTTTTGAGATATAAAGATGTGAGTACTGAACGAGAATATATATCCTTTGTACCGCCTAATATTAACAGTGTGAATGAGGGGTTTGCCTGGAAATTTAACATAACTAAAGAGGAATATCAAAGCCTAACAGCCGAATCATAATTGAGTAACCTAATTTGGAATTTTATTTTCTTTTAGTTTTTTTTCTTTAAGTTTTATTGAGTTTTTGATGTTTGGAGGTATTGACAAATATGGTATAATTAAAATAAAAGGGTCGAAAATTAAAAAAATGAAAAAATAAAAAAATGATTAAATTTTTACTAAATATCTTGCTGTTTCTGGCGTTGTTTTCTTGTATGTTTTTAATTATGAAATTTTTAACTCCGAAATTTTATGATTTTAAGGCTTGTCAGTGGCTCTATGAACATAATAATTTGTTAGATTTTTCTATTTGTTTTCTAACTTTAAGCGATAAGGAATTAGAAACAATCACGGGGCGGTAATTAAAAAAACTTAAAAAAATAAAAATAAAAAAATGAAAAACTTGACAAAAGAAAGGGGTAAAATTAATATAACAGCGGAAGATTGGCTCAATGCTCAAAAAATCTTGGTAACTCTTCAAAATATTACACGAAACGGCTATACTTCTTTCAATGTTTTCATCTTAACACCAAACGGAGAAATAAGGAAAGTATGCGGAGGGCCACACTGGAGCGAGGAAAAGGGCTATTATCATTTAACGGGCTGGGGTTTTAATAGGGCTTTTATGCTTGTTTATAACTTAACGATGGATTTAATGGGATTTAATGAAAATTTATTTTATGAAAAAATAAGCAAAAAAGTAGAATATTTATTTATTTAGATTTAGAGGAAAAAACAAAAAAAGAAAAACAAGGGGCTCGTCAATTTTGGCGGGCTCCTTTTAAATTAAAGAGAAAAAAAAGAACAAGAGGAAAAGAAGAAGAAAAAAAGTTGAAGAATATAAATAAGCTAGAGAATATACCTCACCTTAAATTCTTTTAAATCTTCCTTTCTTTTAACTTTTCAATCCTTTTAAACCATCAACCCGAAAACAACCAGGAAAATAACCGAAAGAACCAGGAAATAACCAGGAAGACAATCAAGGAAAACCGAGGAGACAACCGAGGAAATAACCAGGGGAGAAACCAAGAAAATAACCAAGAGAACCAGAAAAATAACCGGAAGAACTAGGAACAACCAGGGGAGAAACCAGGAAAAGAACCAGGAAGAGAATTCAGGACAACCGAAAAGAAAACCAAAAAAAATAAGGAAAAAAAA
>JAUQOT010000035.1 GCA_030550735.1 Patescibacteria group bacterium | reverse complement strand
CCAATATTAACCTCCTAATTGATATAAATTATATTCGAAATTTAAACTTAAAAAGTATAAACATCACCCTGTTTTACATATTTAACCTTTGGATAAACTTTCTTTCTAATCATTTTTATTTCCTTTTCAACTTCATTAAAAAATAAAGGCTTTATATGATAAGCAAAAACTGATATATTTTTTCTCTTAAGTTTTAATTTAATCTCTTCTTCTAAATCCCCCGTTGAAAGATGTTTAGTTTGAAAAGCAAGTTTTTTAAATTTCTTAGGAAAAGAAACATCTATAAAAATCGCTTTAACAAGATTATCTTCATTGGCCATTTTCCAAATATTTTCTTGTTTCCAAGTATCACCACTAATCAAAATGCCCGATTTATTTTTTTCTAAAATTTTATATCCAAAAGTTGGAATAATATGATTAGAAGAAAAAGGTGTAATTTCAAAATTTTCAATTTTTATTTTATCTCCTTCTTTTATTTCGTGAAATTCTAAAGAGTATTGAAGAGATTTTATAATTTTTATTTTTGTAAAATCTGGCCAAATACGGTTATTAAAAATGAATTTTTTCAGTGATCTGATAGTAAAGTTTGATCCATAAATTTTAAGGGGGACTTTTCTTATAGGATATAATTCAGCAATAACAAAGGGGATATCTAAAATATGATCAAGGTGAGAGTGAGTAATAAAAATGTGATTCACAAAATTTGCTTTTTTACCGATTAGAGACAAATTCCCAGCATCAATGGCTATTTTGTCATTTATCAAAAAACAAGAAGAAAACTTGTTTTCTAATCTTGAACCGAAAGCTCCGATTATTTTCACTTTCATTCTTTTTCTAATTTTAATATTAAAAACCAAAAAATAACATAATTTAAATTTTTCCAAATTAATTTCATATCAAAGAAGTGTTGGACAAAAAATTGATTATAAAAATTTCAATTTTTCTTTTAAAATTTAATTGACTCTTTAAAAATCTTTGAATTTAAAACCAAAAAATCTTCAAAATTAAGTTGTTAATCAAAAAAACCAGAATAGAAAATGTCAACTTGCCTAGTAACAGGAGGAGCAGGATTTATTGGTAGCCATTTAGTAAATAGACTTATAAATGATGGTCATAAGGTTATTGTTATTGATAATTTAAGTGAAGGTAAAAAAGAAAATCTAAATCCTAAAGCAAAATTTTATAAATTGGATATTTGTAATTTAGAAAAGATTATGCCACTTTTTAAGGGCATTGATTATGTTTTTCATCTCGCTGCTATTCCTCGGGTCCCACTTTCTGTAGAAAAACCAATTGAAACTCACAAAGTAAATGTTGATGGTACACTTAATGTTTTATATGCAAGTTATAAAAATAATGTTAAAAGATTTATTTTTGCTTCAAGTTCTTCTGTTTATGGTAATCAAAAAACTTTACCTTTAAAAGAAACAATGATCCCCAACCCGCTTTCTCCCTACGGACTTCAAAAATTAATTGGTGAAATGTATTGTAAGTTATTTTCAAATTTGTATGGCCTTCAAACCGTTTCTTTAAGATTTTTTAATGTTTATGGACCAAGGATGAACCCTGAAGGAGCTTATGCTTTAGCAATTGGCAAATTTTTAAAACTAAAAAAAGAAGGAAAACCACTTACAATCTATGGCGATGGTAAGCAAACGAGAGATTTTATTTTTATTGATGATGTTATCGAGGCTTTAGTTTTAGTAATGAAAAGTAAAAAAGTTGGAAGTGGTGAAGTAATTAATATCTCTTATGGAAAAAATTATTCAATAAATTATGTAGCTAAATTAATTGGCGGTAAAAAAATTTATCTTCCGCCAAGAAAGGGCGATCCTAAACATACCTTAGGTGATAACTCCTTAGCTAAAAAACTTTTAAACTGGCAACCCAAAACAAGTTTAGAAGAAGGAATAGAAATTTGTAAAAAATATTTTGGGGTTTAACTAATTATGAAAATATCAATAATAATACCTGCTTACAACGAAGAAACTGGTATAGCTAAAACTTTGAGCCAAATACCAAAGACAGAAAAAATATTAGAAATTATTGTAGTTGATAATAATTCAAGTGATAAAACAGCAGAAGTTGCGAAAAAATTGGGAGCAAAAGTTGTAAAAGAAACAAAACAAGGTTATGGTTATGCTTT
>JAUQOT010000015.1 GCA_030550735.1 Patescibacteria group bacterium | reverse complement strand
AAGATTATCATCTCCACCAATAGTATCAGATGCTGTTCCAAAAGCAACTTGACCAGCAGAAATTGTTCCTCCAATATTCCCCCCACCACCTCCGATATCTGCAAATTCTAAACCAGAACCATCAGCCTTAACTCTTAAAACTTGTAATGGGGAGCCACCATTATTTTGGTTCATTAAAACAACATTATTGGCATTATAATTGGCTCTATACGATAAATTCTGAACAAAAGCAATCTCACTTGAAGTAAAAATAGATGAAGCAAGTAGATTTGGTGGTATTTCGCCTATATTAAATCTCATAGTTTAAAAAATCAACTTAATGGCTTTTGAGTTTCAAAAAAGGTTTTAATATACTCTTCGTTCAATCTGCTTTCCATTACTTTTAAATCTGCTTCTTTAATCTTCAATTCCTTCTCTTTCTTTTGAATCTTTTTTATCCTTTCTAAACTTTTTTTCTCCCTTTGAACAATTTCATCTATTTTTCCTTGCCATTTTTCTAATTCTTCCTTTTTTAATTCAATTTCCCTTTCTAATTCTCTTTTTTCTTTTTCCAAAACATTTATTTCTACTTCCAAATCGTTTATTTTTTTATGTTGTTCTTGGATAATTGAAATATTTTCTTCTTTACTTTTTTCCAATTTTTCTATTTCATCTTTCAGATTTTCAATGTCTCTTACAAGAGAATTCCTTTGTAAAAGAAATTCATTAAATTCTTCTAAAAATTTTTGCTTCTTCTCAATTTCTTTTTCTAAATCTTCCAAAATTCTCTTTTTGTTCAAAAACAGATTATCCAATTCTTTAAACTCTTTCTCTAACAATTTTTTTCTTTCTTCAAGAGAACGAATTCCTTCCAATAATTGACCAATCTTTGTTTGCTTTTCTTTTTCAAATTCTTCTTTTTCCTTTCGAATAGTAATTCTCAAATTTTCCAATTCTAAAGATTTTTTATTTATCTTATCAATCAAAGAATTTAAATCTCTTTCAAGAGAATTGTAAATAAGTTCTTGATTGCTCATTGAGAAAATAAAGAATTTTATTCAGTTCTTACAGCAAGATGAACGAGTTCTATTTTGCTACCTGTGTTATCTACTCCTTCGCCAAAAGCTATTATTTTTATTCCATCACATGGTTGAATAGGAAAAACATAACTATAGGAACCATCTCTGTCTATTTGAATCTCATTAATAACAATATTTTCAACTCCTCCACCAAACTCTGTAGAAACCAAACCAAAGGTTTCTGTATCTGAAATTTCTCCGGTATAGAAAAAAATTCTCAAACGAACAGTCATAAGACTACCAAGAGTTACTTTTAATCTTAAAGCAGCCATACTATTATTTCGCAAATAATTTACATTCACAACATCATTTGGTCTTACTTCCAAGATAGTAACTGCATTATCTATACCAATGGGAACCCCACTAGTAACATCAATGCCCCTAATAACTCCTACTTCTGGACTGTATTTAATTGCCTGAACCATTGTTTTTATTGACCAAAGCCAACGACTTGAACAGAAACTGTAACTGCTGAATTATCAATTGTTGATTTAGATTTTGCAGTTAATTTAGTGATATAAACTCCATTTTTAACCAAATTTTCCAAATTATTTGTTCCTCCATAAGTAACTCTTTGAATTCCAGTTGCTGTGGCTGTAACATCCAAAGTTCCAGTGGTTCCATCACTATAAGTAGCAGTCAAAGTAGTTGTTACTGTTTCAGTAATACCAAATGTTCCTCCAAAGGTTAAAACCACCGATTGAGGAATTAAATTTAAACCATTAAAAAGTGTTGCTTCAGTTCCATAAGTATTAGCAATAGCCGAAGGATTAGCATTAACAGCTGTAGGTTTAACTCCCTTACCTAGACCAACTGGAACAGGAACACCATCTTGGTCATAAAAAATACCATCCTCTACCTGCAATTGATAAAGATTAGTTATTCTTTCTCCAATTTTTTTGTTGGGCATAATTTAAAAAATTATTCTTTGGACGACCTTTTTCTTTTGGAAGAAGATTTTTCTTGGGTTTGTTCATCCACAAAAACAATACCACTTACTTCCCCCAAATCATCTTTTCCCTCTGATGCTTTTTCTTCCTCTGTCAAGAGTTTTTCATCTAAAACCATAACTTCATTTGGTCTCAAAGCAAGAATATAAGCAATAACTTCATCAGAAAGTTCTCTAATCTCATTGGGTTCTAAAACTATATCATATTGAGGCACAAAAATTCTTTGATTAGTTAAGTTTTTCACATATTTTGCCATTTTTTATATCCCCTCCCCGTCCTAAAAAGAACGGGGAGGGGAATAATCACTAATTAGTCTGTTATTAACGAACCATCACCTTCAGAACCAACAACTAATCTCCAATTTAAGCAACCTATTCTCCAATGACCAGTAATTGAGAAATAAATAGTTTGGGTATTTTTATCTTCCCAAGTATCAGCAGTAAGCCCTTGAAAGATAAATTGCCTTATAAGGGGTTCTTCTCCACTTACTAAAAACCATCTTGTATCACTACCACCAAAAGTAGAACTGAGATAAGGAGAAGAAACAATATTGTAAGCACCTTGCCAAATATTGAAAACATAATTGGCGGTATAAGGAGCATTTGAAGTATTTACAATTTCTTTTGCTCTATCAAGTAAAGCTGGAGGAACAACAAGATACAAAGTTCCAGAATCAAAGTAAGAAATAGGCTCTCCAACATCATCTTTCATATTGATACCCTTCAAATAAGCAGCAGTAAGAGCACTGGTACTTAATTGAGGAGAACTTTCTAAAACATTGCTTTGAACTCCACCACCAACTAATGGATGTTGAGTTGAAAGCAATTTCTTGTTATCACCATAAGCAAAAAGTTGTTTAGGAAGATTTGCTGGGTCTGTTCTGGCATTATTAAACACCGACAATGTATGTTTTGTCAGTGTTTTCATTGCATTATATCTTAATTTTGCTGCACCATCTAAAAATCTTGTATATCTTGGAGATTTATAATACCAAGCTTCATAAGTTACAGACCATTTACGACTAAATTTATAAGGTTCAACTGTGGTAATAATTCCTTCTTTGAAATCAGTTTCTGGTAGTGGCTGACCCTCACCAGTTGGAGCAAGGTCTCCTTCCATTCCAGTTGTATAAGTAATTTCTAATCTTGCTCTTCCACTTACATCTTCTCTTCTAACCAATGGTCCTGCATTTTTGATTTCACCCCAAATTCTTGCAGCATCCATTTTTCTAACTTGTTCTTCACCCTGGTCAATCACTTCATAAAATGCTGCTCTAACTCCCTCAAGAAATTGAGAAAATGATGGAGATGCTTTAGTAGCCATTATTTATTAAGCAAATGAATGAAAATAACGACCGAAATGAAAAATTAATAAACAGTGTTTAGAGGAATAACTATGCCCCTAGTAGATATTGAACCTACTTCTTCAAGCATAACATCTTTATTGGTCTCTGAAACATCAACACTTGTTTCATCTACAGTTTTTGCATCAGCAAGGGCAAATTTGGCTCCAAATCTATCTGAACCAGTAGTTGTTCCCAAAGCGGCACTAAAATCTGCTTCTAATCTGGTTTCTCTAGTAACTAAATGAACTAACCCATAATAAGCACCAGTTGTAGTATTATCTGATGGAGTAGTAACAATTCTTTGACCACCTTGTCCTATAACATTTCCATCTGATTTAACAAAACCAAGTAAAACACCTAAAACTTTTTTAGTTGATTGAGCGGGAACAATTATTCTTAAATCTGCAACCGTGGGAGAATCAACAACATCAGATTTAAGACTTACCAACATTCCAACCTCATAAGTAGTGCTGTTATCTAAAAGAACTGGCTTAATTAAAGCCGGATTATAAGAAAAACTTGAGACTTTAAAAGCCATTTTGTGAATTAATAGAGAATGTAGCGACCAAAATTATTCAGTGAAGAAGATATCGGGTATTTCTCCAGTTTTCATTCTTCTGATTGCTTTAGGAGAAACACCCAATTCTGCTGCTTTAGCAATTTCTTCTGGAGTATATTCACTTTTTGTCGGTTCTCCTTCTGTTTGAGCCAATTCTTGTTGAGTTTTTGTAATTTCAGCTTTTTTCTCTTCCATTGTTTTTTGTTTTTTAATCACTTCTTCAAAATATTCTGGGAAAGTATAAACTATTGCTCCATATAATTCTCTTTCTAATCCTTCTTCCCAAAATGAACCTTTATCAAATTTCTCCTTCCAATTTTTCAAAATTTCTTCCTTTTTATTAAGCAGTTGTAAATCAGAAAATAGAGGAGCAAATTTCTTTTCTAACAAAATTTCTGCTTTTTCCATTCTTGCTTTTTCAAATTTATCTTCTGTTTCTGCTTCTAATTCCCTTTTAGCTTGTCCTATTTCATACAATTTTCTTTTCTTTTCCTGAATTGCAATTTCTAATCCTCTTGCTTCTTCGTCTTTTTTCTCAATATTCTCTAATTCTGTTTCTAAATTTTTTTGAAGTTCGTTTTGATTATCCATGTTGTTTGTTTTAGTAAGGTTTTAGTAAGCATATTTTTGAAGGTAGGTTTAAACTTTTTAGCCCAAAATGGTGGCTTCCCATTCATAAGTATTTTACCTTAAGCAATAAATCTTGTCAAATTCCTACTTTAATTTTAACCGAGGCACTTTTATTTGGGAAAATCTCGGAACCCTGATTTTTACTTGGGGTATTTTTACTCTAGGAATTTTAATTTGAGCAAAAACTTTTTTCAATGATGATTGCGGAAGTTTTATTTTCTTAATAGCCATTTCTCCCCTAATGCCTCTTAAAAACGACCCTAATTTTGGTTTAGTTGAAACCATTGCTATTTAGATTTTTTACCCCTTTTCTTCTTATAAGTTCTTTTTGCTTTCTCCAATTTACCACTACCTTTTTCATGCAACCCCTTGTCTTTCAATCTTCCTGAAACAAGCGAAGCATAAAAAATCTCTTTTCCCCTTTCTTTTCCATATTGTTCCTGAAATTTTTTCAAAATCTTTTTACCTTTCTTTGTAAGTGGCATATTTATTTGAGAATGAATTACGACCACTCTTTTTGTTTTTTTAACTCTTCCATAATTTTAGAAACATCAGGAATTTCTTCTGTTTTCTTAACCTCTTTTTTCTCCTCAATTTCTTCCTGTCTAAACAAATCTTCAATGATAATCCATTCCCAAATAACCGCTCTTATTTCTCCTATTCTTTTCTCATTTTCGGGAATAATTGTCTGTTGATAATAAAAATTTTTTCTAAACTTAATCCAATCAATTATTTCTGGAACCGCTCTTTTTATTCTATTCCACAAAATTCTACTATCTTCTGCTGAAAATTGATATTTATCTTGAGGAAAACTTTCTTCTAAAAGAATTTCTTTCAATTCTTTCAAAAAATATTTTTTTAAAAGATTTTTTTTAAATTCCTTCCACATTAAGTAAGTCTTTTAAATCTGGTGTCATTAAATCTCCAAATTCTTTTGAACCAAATGGAGGTGCTCCTCCTCTTACTCCTTGAGCAACCCCCTCACCACCTGCTTGAATTGCTGACTTTAAATAGGGAAATTCGCTTAAGGAAGAAGGAGAAACATTGTAATAACTCCTTAAGTTCTCTACCACTTCATCTTTTAAGTAATCTGCTGGATTTTCATTCCAAACTTCAAATAATCTGGCTAAAACTTTGTCTGGATTTATTCTATCACCAAATCTTGAAATAAGATACTCAACAAAATTGGTAAAGAGGGCTTTAGCAACTTGAGGAGTTTTCTCAACATCAAATTCAATATAAACATCAAATTCAAGATTTTTCAATAAATCAGCATTAATTTCAATTATTTCTAGGGGAGTACCTAATTCTTTAGAACGCAAAATGGCTTCTTGAAGTAATTCCTCTGAAGAAGAAAGATTTTTTGTAAATCTTATTTCAACATCTCTTATTCCTTTAATAGTTGGAACTTTACTAACTCTTAACAAGTTTTTATAGGCCTTATTACCAATAACTTTTTGAAAATCTTCAGCAGACATAAATTGAAGAATATTTTTGATTTGCAAAAATGATTTCTGTTCTAACAAATAAGCAAACATATTAGTAGGCAAAGACATAGACTGAATTGTTTGTTGCTGACGCAAAAGATTTTCTGCGGCAGTTCTTGGTTGTCTAGTAGGAGCTTGAGGTTGAGGTATTAGAGGAGTAACTATTTTTCTTACCATGTTTTGTAAAAACGAATTCATTAACCAAACATTACTATCAATAGAACCCATCTGCATTTCTCTAACTTCAAAAGTTCCAATTGGTATAAGTTTTCCACTCTCCAAAGTAAGATTTTCGGGAACTCGTGGAGCACTAACAAAAACTGGAGGATTTATAGCTCTATAAATTCTTTCCAAAGACATCTCAATCAGGTTTTCAAAGGCTTCAACTGGAGAAGAAATTTGGTGTAAAAGAGAAGCACCATAGAAAAAATTGGGAGAAATTGGGTCATAGATTGTATAAGCAAAAGGAAGTCTTTTATGATTCCAAATAAGAGGTGAAATTTCTTGTTTTTTCTTTCCTATTGGATTTATCCAAACTCCATTAGCAACTACTATAAATTCATCATCTTTTTTGTTGTAATACTTGATAATTTCTACATTTTCCGAAGATAAAAGAGTTTTATCTAAAAGTTTTGCTAACATACTGTCAGAAGAAAGTCTTGTTCCAGGCAAAACAAATTGAGCATTGGGATATTTTCCATATCTACTTTGAAATTCCTTATAATTCATAAAGTTCCTTTCAATACATTCATTCAATTCTTGAATACCAAATTTATTTACTTGAGGAATTAAAAAATCATCCAAATTAACTACCCTTTCAATAAAACGAAATTCTTTTAATTCTTTTTCCTCAAATTCAACTTCATATTCAAATGGTTCAAAATAGGTTAAATCTTTAATTCGTCTATTGATATAACCAGCATCTACATAAACAATAACTGTTCCATCTATAACTGCTTGCCAAAATTGTAAAAAGTTTCTAATCTTTGATAATTTACCTCTTTGATAAAAACGATGAAGAGCTTCCAAAAGTAAAGAAAGTTGATAATCAAGTCCTTCTACTCCATAAAATTGAGGATTTTGAACAAGATTAGAAACATGAACAATGATTTGCTTTAAAGCATCACGATATTCATTGGAAAAGAAGGGTTTCCTTCCAAGATAAAAGTAATGAGTTGAAAGAGGAACATTGCCATAAAATTTATCTCTCGCAGAAGAAACATATTCTTTAATGCTCATATTCTTCAATTCATCATAAGTAGCTTCAGTAGTTACTCTAAATTTCCAATATTTTTCATAAACTTTACCAATGACTTCTAACTCCCTATCTGAAGGTTTATAAAAATTTTCAAGAATTATTCTTTCTTTGTTTTCCATATTTTGTCTATGTCTCTTTTAAGAACAAGCGATGGAGCACGAAGGAGAGTAAGAGAATCCTTTATTCTTCCAACTATGAAAACAAAATCGTAATCAATATCCTTGGAAAATCTTTCTACAACAACCTCTCTAAACATTATTTCATAAATTTCTTTTCCTTCTAAAGTTTTTCTTACGTTTACTTTCAACTCTGGACTAATACCCGAGATAATATTCTCCAAAAATTTTCGATTTATCCTCATTATTCTTTACATAATTCACCGGCCTAAAAAGATGATTACTGTCTCGATAAAGATTGATTATACCAACTGCCAAATTTTCAAAAGCTGCTCTTAAATCACTTTCTCCTTCAACATGAATCGGTTTTTCCATCCTTTCTTTATCAATTGAACCTTTTACTACATTTGGAGAACGTTTAGCAGATTTTAAAGCATCTAAAACCAATAAAGCATTCTCATCTTCCGAATTAAAAACGCAATTTTTTAATATTTCTAGAGTTGCACTTTTTCTCTCCTTGTAAAAAATTCCCTTTCCGTAAGTCTCAATATTGATATTTCTTTCAAAAAACCAACCAACTACACTTGTTCCCATGGCTGTTCCTTGATTATGAGCTGGTTCTCCATAAAAATAATCTGGTTTTCTCCATCTTCTAACTTTATTCAAGACTTCAAGTTCATTGTAATTATACCACTTTTCATCAAATTCAACTGAAGGGTCAAGAAAGGGTAAAAACCAATCCATTAAATCTTTTCCTGGTGGTCTAAATCCTCTTGATAACAAAGAAGTCAAAACATAAGTTTTTTCTTGAGCAATATCATATTGAGCCCAAACAATTGCTGAAAAAGATTTACTCCAACCAAAATCTAATCCTACCATTAAGGGTAATGAAGGATTAAAGGAAATTGGTTCTGTTTTGCAATTATAAGCCTCTGGATAATACCTAATTAAAGGGTCAATATCATAAGAAAGTTCTAATTCAGAAAGGATTGATAAAGGATTTTCTCTTCTTTTTTCTACCTCTTTTTCATACCAAGTTTTATCTTTGAAAGGATGTTGAGACCAATGAAGAGAAATAACACTTCCCTGCTTTCTTAAATTATCAACAAATCTTTTGGCAAAAGCATCTTCAACAGGAGTAGAAACATAAATTTGAACTGGTGAAGTATCTTGAACTGCTCTTAAAGATTGTTGAACAAATGGCCAAAACCACAATTCATCACAATAAACAACTGTTGTTCTATTTCCCCTCCCAAAGTTTTCATTAGCACTTTCTCCCAAAAGAATACTTCCATTTTCTGGATTAATCAATTTTCCCTGATTATCATGCAATTTTCTTTTAAAACCTTCTGGCAATAAAAATGTAGGTTGATGAGCAAGAATAAATCTAATTTTTCCAAATATTGAACTTGTTGTTTTATTATCTACTTCTGCTTCTTTTCTTGAACCAATTAAAGCTGAAAAATTTTCGGTAAAAAGCCATTTATGAGTTAACCAAACACAAATAGTCCAAGTTACTCCCATATCTCTTGATTTTTCAATGAATAATGGTTTCTTGTTTTTTAAAGCATCTTCCAATCTTTTTATGATTTCAATCTGATAAGGAAAAGGTAAAAAAATGATTTCTGGTTCTTCTAAACTTCTTGGTTCATAAAGATAGACACAATATTTAATCCAAGCAAAAATATCTTTTTTGAAAAGATAATACATTTGGGCTCTATAGGGAATATCTCTCTTTATCCTCTCCAAAAAGTAATATCTTTCTTTAACCAACTCAAGATAAGGTTTGGAATTTAAATGTTCTTTTAGTTTTTGTAAATTCATATTTCACCATAATAGTTTAATGGTTTATCCTGCCTTTTGTTGTAGTAAATTTTTGAAGAAAGACGAATTTTCTTTAATAAAGCCTTCTTCATTTCTTTCAAATCTTCTTCACTCTCTTTACCAATTTTAGGAGCCAAAATAAACTCCATCTCTTTTGAAATTTCTCTTGTCAGGTCTTCTTCTGATTGAACATTCATCTTGAGAATATGAATAACCGAAGCAAGAGTTTTCAAAAGATTTGTTAAAGAAGGAAAATTACCCTTATTTTTCATTTCCCTTATCATTTCAATATCTACTTCACTGATAGCATAATTCAATTTTTCTACTGTTAAATTCAAAATGTTCATCAATTTTTTATTCATTTCTAGGGAAGCAAATTGATTAAGAAAAACATTTTCATCTTTGGGCACAATTTCCTTAATTTCTCCACTATTTTCATCAATTTTTACTTGAACAACATCTAAAATCCAATCAAAATGTTGATTAGGTTTTAGGGTTAAGTAGATTGATTTTGTTATATATTTTGGGTTCAATCTTAAAAACTTGGCAACTTTTTGAAGAAATTTAAAGATTTCTTGGGGAGATGAGTTTTCATTAAATTGGGAAAGGTTTAAAAATTTGTTCCAAAATTGAAGATTTTCGGTTTTAAATTCTTCCAATTTTTTCTCCTTATTTGTTCTTCCAGTATAAGAAGCAATTATCAAAAGTTTTGCTAATAATCCCTTTTCTTCCTCATTCAAGGAATTTAATAGGTTTTCTATGAGTGATATTGGAATATTTTTTACTTTAGGCATTTCAACAAATTTTATCATAAAATCTTGACTTAATCCACGTTATGTGATAAAAATTGGGTTAAAAATGATTAAATATCCGGATGAAAACGATATCCGAGAAATAGGAGAAAAAATAAAAAAAGTGATTGAAACTATATATGATGTTGAGGGTATAGAAATTGAGTACAAAATAACTCCAAGAGGTACCGAGTACCTATTGAGATGCAATGATAAAGAAAAACTACCATTCATCATAGGTAAGGGGGGAAAGAATATTCAGAGAATAAAGAATGCTTTTATTCCAATAGCAAGACAAAAGAATATGAGAATCCTCCTATTTGTCTTTCCCAACTAAAATTTCTTCAAAAATTGAAAAAAATCTAGATTTAGAGGGAAATTTTTTAATTTTTGACGAATTTTAAAAAATTAAGAATTTTAGGACATTTTTTAAATATACCCCTTCTAAAATCGCGTAGTTTCAATTTTTCTTGAGTTCCAAGTATCTATATACGAGGAAACAAAAAAAAATTGAAATGAGAGAATTCTAGAGGCAATATGGAGAAAATAGCAAAAAATTATGATTAAAAAACCAACGAAAATTGGGTATTTTTTAAGACTCAATTTTTGTAAAGAAAAATGGAATTAAGGAAGGTAATTGGATTGAATAAGATAGGGGAAATGTTTTTAAAAGGAGGGGAAATTTTATAGGGTTTTATAGGGTGGGAGGAATGTTTCCTCCTTTCTTCTTAAAACCCCTTACCCCCTCCTTTTTCCTGATTAAGCCCCTCACAATTAGGTTATTTTTTTTTCCTTATTTTTTTTGGTTTTCTTTTCGGTTGTCCTGAATTCTCTTCCTGGTTCTTTTCCTGGTTTCTCCCCTGGTTGTTCCTAGTTCTTCCGGTTATTTTTCTGGTTCTCTTGGTTATTT
>JAUQOT010000014.1 GCA_030550735.1 Patescibacteria group bacterium | reverse complement strand
GAGACGCAGGTGCAAATCCTGCCCCCGCAACAAGTTTTAATAATTAATGAAAAATTATATAAATCAGGTTTTAGAATATTTTAATATACCTAAATTAGTTAAATTTTATGAAAAAGAATTGATTCAGATCACTCTTTTAGGTATTATTTTACTGCTTTTGTACATTCTTTTAAGTCTTTTTTTAAATTATTCTTTAAAAATTACTTTATCTATCGATAAGAGAAAAGAGTTTCGTTTAGAAAAAATAAAAACAATTTTTAAGGGTTTTAAAACAATAATAAAATTTTCTCTTGTTCTCTTTTATGTTTTTTTTATTATTAACAAATTTAATCTTAATTTGACAGTTATACTTACTGGAGCTGGCTTTTTAGGTGCTACTATTTTTTTAATTTTTCAAAATATATTAAGAGATATTTTTACAGGCTGGGTATTGTTTTTTGAAGATCTTTTTCGAGTAGGAGAAAGAGTAATGATTAATAACACTTTTGTAGGAATGGTTATTGATCTTAAATTCAGATTTCTAGTTTTGAGAGGAGATAAAGGAGAGATAATTAATTTACCTTATAGTCAGATTAACACTGTTCACAATTTTAGTCGTAAAAGAATTGTTGAAAAGTTAGTTATTAAATTTAAAAGAGAAATTTTAGATTCAAAATTTTTCGATTCTTTCGAAGATACTTTAAAAAAGTTTTTTTATAATTATCAAAATACAGAATTTAAAATTGATAAAAATTATAATATCTATGAAAATTATTTTGAGGTGTTTGTTGTTATTAAAACACCAACTGATATAAAAGAAGAAATTGATTTTAGTTTAAAGCAACTTTTCTTAGAAAAATTTAATAATTATTTGATAGAAATAAAAAACGGAAGTTGAAGATGGAAGGTTTAGTTATTTTTAATAAGCCGCCAAGAAAAACTTCTACTGAAATAACTAATTTCTTTAAAAAACTAACAAACAAAAAAGTTGGTCATGGGGGGACATTAGATCCTTTAGCTCAAGGTCTTTTAATTATTGGTATTGGCGAAGGAACAAAAGAACTAACTAGGTTTTTAAAAGAAAGCAAAAAAACTTATCTTGCTGAAATTGTTTTAGGTGCTGTTTCTGATACTTACGATGCTGAAGGAAAAATTATTGAAACTGGAAAAAGAGTTCCAGAATTTTTAGAAATAGAAAAGGTTTTAAAAAGTTTTATTGGAGAAATTGAACAAGTACCACCGCCTTATTCAGCAATTAAGATTAAAGGAAAAAGAGCAAGTGATTTAGTTAGAGAAGGGAAAAAAGTTAAGCTGAAACCGAGAAAAGTAAAAATTTATGATATTAAAATTTTGGAGATGAGAATAGGTACGAATAATGATAATAGCCGTAATAATTTGCAAAATTTTGCAACTATTAAAATAGAAACCGAGGTATCTTCAGGAACTTACATTCGTTCTTTAGCTCATGATTTGGGACAAAAACTTGGTTGTGGCGCTTATTTAAATAATTTAATAAGAACAAAGATAAATGAATATTCTTTAGAAGAAGCTTTAACTTTTGAAGATATTGAAAAAGATTATTTAGAATTTTTAGCTAAAATTTACGGTCGGGTTCAAGGCGTTGGTTTTAGATTCTTTGTTGAAGCTTTAGCTAATAAACTTCAGATTTTTGGCTATGCTAAAAATTTGGCTGACGGAACAGTTGAGGTTTTAGCTCAAGGTAAAGAGAGAAATTTACAAATATTATTAAATAATTTAAAAATCGGGCCAAAATTAGCTAAAGTAGAAAAAATTGATATTGTTTTTCGTAAACCATTAAAATATTTTTATGATTTTAGAATTTATTAAAAATTCTTGATACAATAAAATTAATGATTGAGGAACTTCATGATGAAAAAATAAAATTCTTAGAAGAAAAAGCAAATGAAATAAGACAGCTGGTTATTGAAATGCTTTTAGAAGCTGGTTCAGGTCATTCCGCTGGTCCGCTCGGAATGGCTGATATTTTTTCTGCTTTTTATTTTCACATCTTAAGACACGATCCTAAAAATCCAAATTGGGAAGATAGAGATAGATTAGTTTTGTCTAATGGTCATATTTGTCCTGTTCGTTATGCAGCAATGGCTTTAGCTGGTTATTTTCCAATTGAAGAATTAAAAACTCTAAGAAAAATTAATACAAGGCTTCAAGGTCATCCTCATAGAACAGTTCTTCCTGGAGTAGAAAATACTTCTGGACCACTTGGTGAAGGAATATCACAAGCAATTGGAATGGCAATTGCAGGAAAACTTGATAAAAAAGATTACCATGTTTATTGTATTACTTCTGATGGTGAACATCAAGAAGGAAATACATGGGAAGCTTACATGTTTTTAGGTAAAAATCAACTTGATAATTTAACTATTATTATTGATAGAAATTATATCCAAATTGACGGATTTACTGAAGATGTTATGCCTCTTGAGCCATTAAAACAAAAATTAGAATCTTTTGGACTTCATGTTTTAGAAGTTGATGGACATAATATAAGAGCCTTTGTTGATGCTGTAAGAGAAGCAAGATCAGAATGGCGAAGAACATCAGTAATTATTGCTTATACTATTCCAGGTAAAGGCGTAAGTTTTATGGAGAAAAAATTTGAATGGCACGGAAAACCTCCAAATAAAGAAGAAGCAAAAAAAGCATTAGATGAACTGAGAACTTTAGGTGGCAAAATAATTAGTGAACATGAGTAAATATAATTATATAATTTAAAAATCATTTAGATTCCTTACGAAATTTTTTATTTTTTATTTTTTGGGCTAATTCGGTTATTTTTTGTATTTGTTCTTCAGTAAGTGATATTTGTTCTTTTGACCCAAAATATTCAATTATTCTTTGAGCATGAGAACGAATGGCTTTAACTTCCCCTTCAACATTACCTACTTTTCTTTTTATTTTTCTTCGTCTTTCAAATAATTTTCTAAAATAACCATATAATGGTTCGAAAATGTTTTGATATCTGTCTGGAGATAATATTTTTTTAGCAAAAGAGTTTGGGTTGTTTTTTAAAATATCCCATCTTAGTTGTATTCCGGCTAATTTCGATATAACATAAGAAGCCATTATTCTTTCTGGAGCATAAGCAAAATATATTGGATAATCTAACAAAGAATTTAAAATATTCTCTGGGGATTCTTCAATAAACATATTATAAAGATCGAATTTAACGTTTATAGTATTTGGAGATAGGGTAAAAAGAGTAGGATATTTTAAAGCTGCTTGAACATAAGTTTCTTTATTAATACCAAGTAATTTAGCTGCATTTTCTACATTTCGATTAATAGTGTTGGGAGATCGATAAAAAAGAGATGGTTGTTTTAAAGCTGCTTTAACATAAGTTTCTTTATTAATACCAAGTAATTTAATTGTTTTTTCTATATTTTCAGTGATGGTTTGGAAAGATATAAAAAAGAGAAATGGGTAATTTACAAGATATTCTTTCCATTTGTTTGGTTTAATATTTAATTTAGTTATTACTTCAATTATGGTTTTTTGAGATTTCTTCTTTAGTAGTTTCTTGGGGTCTATTAAAAAATCTTCTGAAAAAATGCTCAAATAGGCGTGGAGCGGCACTTAATCTTCTTTCTATTTCATTAATTTCTTCCTCTGTAAAAGATATTTTTCTTTCTTCCTCTGGAAGTTCTGGAAGAACATCAGGAGGAATTTCAATATCTAAATTTTCAATAAATTTTAAAAATTCAGATAATTTAATACCAAAATCTGGTGATCTGCCTTTTGCTGAATCGATTGGAGTTTCTGAAAATCTCGGAACCATTATTCGTTATTTATTTTTATTGCAATTTTAATTATAATAAATTTTTGTTTTAAAATTAACTTGTAAAATTCATTTTTTTAGAATCATGATTAATTAAATTATTAAAAACGAAAGATCAAGCTTCATTTAAAGATAAAAATTCTTTTTGAATTAATGATCATTAAAAATTTTCATGATTTAGCTCTAAGCAATAAGAGAAAGCTTGCTTTAGAAATTATTGAGACAGGTTTAAAAGCTTTAGATTACGAGAAGGTTATAAGAAATATTAATTTAAATTTTGAAAATTACAAAAATATTTTTTTAATTGGTTTTGGTAAGGGTTCGGCTGAAATTTCTAAAATTTTAGGAAAAAAAATTAACTTTTCTGAAGGTTATGTTATTGATTTAAAAAAACCAAAAGATTTTCCACAAAAAATTAATTTTTACCAAGGGACCCATCCCTTACCTTCAAGAAAAAATTTTGAATTTACTAAAAAGGTTATTGAAAGATTTGAGAGGAGATTAACTAAAGATGATTTAGTTGTTGTTGTTATTTGTGGTGGTGGTTCAGCAATGTTTGTTTATCCTGCCAAAATCTCCTTAGAGAGAAAAATTCAAATAAACCAAGAGCTTTTAAAATCGGGGGCAAACATTTATGAGATGAATATAGTTCGAAAACATATGTCATTAGTTAAGGGTGGGGGATTATGTAAAGTTTTGTATCCGGCAAAAGTTTTATCTTTAATTGTTTCTGATGTTCCTGGGAATGATTTATCAATTATTGCTTCTGGGCCAACAGTTAAAGATTTATCGACTAAAGATGATGCTTTAAAAATTATTAAAAAATATGATTTGAGTGTTAAGAAAAGAGATTTGATTGAAACACCAAAAGAAGATAAATATTTTGAAAATGTTGAAAATAAATTAATTTTAAGTAATTTAACAGCTCTTAAAGCAATGAAGGAAAAAGCTGAAGAGCTTGGTTTTACCGGAAAAATTTTGAGTGATAATTTAAAAGGTGAAGTTAGAGATGTTGCCAGAAAACTTCTGAAGAAAATTCAAAACTCCAAAGAAAAAATTCTTTTATTTGGAGGAGAAACAACAGTTAAAGTAAAAGGGAAGGGGAAAGGTGGTAGAAATTTGGAGTTAGTTTTATGGTTTTTAAAATACGCTTATTTAAGAAGAAAAAACAAAATTAAACCACTGATAATTTCAATAAATTCTGATGGTTGGGATAATACTGAATATGCGGGAGGTGTAGGAGATGAATTGACTATTAAAAAGGCTATAAGGAAAAAACTTGAAATTGATGAATTTTTAGAAAACAATGACAGTTTTAATTTTTTCAAAAAAGTTAAAGATGGTATTATCACCGGAAGATTAAATGTTAATGTTTCAGATATTATTCTTGTTATGAAATAAAAAATAATATCTAAAATTCAAAATCTATTAATTTAATAATCACCAATTTTTAATTACCCCTCTATATTACAAATACAAATATCTTAACAGATTTAATTATCCTATATTTAGAGCGATCGCATTTTATATAAGAAAAAAACTTTTCTAAAAACCACATCGATTTTTGTAATCTTCTTTGAATCTTATATAAAGTGCTATAGCATTTTATATAAGAATTTTATTAATTTTAAATTGTTTTACTTAAATTAGGTTAAAAATCTTTTTTAAATGAAGTTCGTTATCTATCTCTTTAGCCAAAATAAATCTGACATACTTTCTTAAATTAAAAAATTCAACAATAAAATCAATATCGTCTTTACAATCATAGGGATAAACAAAAACACTTTTTTGCAAAGGATAAGCGCCCGCTGATTTTAGTTTTTGAGCTAAAGCATTTCTGGCTTTCTTAAACTTTTCAGGAATATCAAAAATTATTATTCGCCATAAACCATCCCATTTTTCTTGTTTTTTAAATTTTAAATTATCAATTGCTCTGACCAATATTTTTTTCTTGCCTTCTTCTGATAAAATCATCATTATTTCACCATTTTCATTTTCTTTTATATCAATTAATTTTGATTGGTAGAGACACCGAATACTTTGATTTAAATATTTTTTATCAATTTTCTTTAATTCTTTAGGTAATTGTTTTATTGCGAAATAAGTTTTTGATTTGCTTTTACTTAGACCAATTGCTACGCCCGTAAGAAGGATAAGCATAATCTTTTCCATTAGTTTACCAATTTTTATTCTTTTTCGCTCATCCATGATATTAATTTTTATAATTTTCTATTTTAACTGTTAATTTTATTTTAATCTTATTTTTATCAATTTTCTTATATTCAATGCTATCGCCTAAAATATAAGAATTCTTATATTCAATGCTATAGCATAAAATATAAGATTTGTTGTATGAAATGAGGTAGGATTAAATATTGGATTTTTGACTAGAAAGTTTTGTAGGGGTTATTAAGAATGTTTGTAAGTTAAGTTTCTTAAAAAATTATTCTATTAACTTGGTAATACCGGTAAGACTTAGATTAAATAAAGCATTTTTTAAAATTTTGTTTATTTGCTAACTTTACCCGATCTGACATTATTATGAGAATGAGAATTAATCTTATCTTTCACAAATTCTTTTATAAAATGCTATAGCACAAAATATAGGAAATTTTAGTGGGGGAGGGTTTTGTTGAAATTATTTTAAAAATTTGGATGATTTTAATTTAAAATAATAAAATAAAATTATGATTAAAGTAGAAGAGGTTGTTAAAAAAAAGAGTTTGATCTTGGTGATTTTGTGTGTTTTTACATTATCTTTGTTTTATTTTCTCTTTAATAAAAAAATAAAAGCTGAAATTGTTTATTTTTATCCAGAATCTTGTTTGGGAAGCTTTATTAACCCCGAAAAAGCACAGGGAAAACCAGAGGTTGAAAATCAAGATTTAATTAATGAATCAAATTCAGCTGTTTATTTAGGAGGATTTAAAGAGATTTATTGCGGAAATTTTCAAGGGCCAATTGAAGAAGGGGAAATTCAAAGCATAACTCTTAAATTTAATATGGTTTTAACAAATGAAAGAAGAGAAACACCTATTACTCAATCAACATCTTCAGAGTCATTAATTGAAAAAATCCTTCCTCCAAAAACAATTGAGATAATAAATACTTCAACAGAAAATTCAACAAATACAGCTCCTGAAAATCCTCCAACATCAACAATCGAAATTCCTCAATCATTTTTTTATAAAATAGTTTTTGCAGAAGAAACTACAAATCAAAAATCAACTTCTTCTAATGAAAATTTAACAAGCGAGCAAACTTCTGTAACTCCAACAACCGAAGAAATAATAAACACAACAACTCAAGAAACAACTACAACAATTCTACCAACAACTATTCAAGAAGAAACAATTACATCAACTCAAGAAGCGGTTAAATCAACTCAAGAATTATCAACAACAACACAAGAAATATCAACTACTCCTGAAGAAATAACTTCTACAACACAATTAGAGCAAACCTTTAATTATTTTGATATCTTTTATACTCTTGATAGTAAAACTTGGGAATATTTGGGTTCAATAACTAATAAAAATCCGCAAGATGTAAGTTTTTCTATTCCAGTTAATGATTGGCTAATGATTCCCAAAATCCAAATTAAAGTTCAATCAAATCCCACAATTGAAAATATTCCCTATCTATATTTAGAAAGTATGAGTTTAGAGGTTGAATATAGTAAAAATAGTGATAAAGAAAGTCCTGAAGAAGAAATTAAAATTGATAAATTCCCGGAAATAGAAAATTTTGATTTTAATAAGCTAGAAATTGAAAAAATTAAAGGAATTTCGCCAACTGATGTTCTTATTTTCGTCTTTAATAAAGAAACAAAAGAAAATGAATTATTACTAATTAATGTACCAAATAAAACGATTAAACAAATTGCTTCTAGTATAATTTCGCCTTCTGATAATTCGATAATTGCTTCTAAAGAAAATTTTGTTTTTTGGATAAATGAAGAAGAGTCTTTAATTTTTACTGCAGATTACAAAAACGCAAAAATTTATAAAAAAAAGTTACCTAAGTTTGATAAATCTAAGGGAGAAAGGGCTATTATTAATTTTCAAAAAATAACTTATGAGGTTATCTATGATGGACATAATCTATATTTTAAAGATAATATTCACGGTGAAGTTTTTTCTGATGATTATAGTTCAGTCTTAGAAGATTTTAGAAAAAATTTTAATTTGGATAAGTTTTTAGTAAAGGAAAAACTTGAAGAACTGGGATTTATACCTGAAGACCAATGAAAGCTAAAAATATTTTTATCTTTTTTGAAAAAATAGCAAAATTCTTACTAATAACTATTCTCTTTTTGTCATTTTTAAATTTAGGTTTATTTTTTAAAAAAAGAGAAAGCAAAGCCGAGTTAAGTCCTTACAAAAATGAATATTTTGTTGACATCGGGCCAGTAGCTGGGACAGCAACAGCAAATTATGTTTATGCTTCTGTTTTTAATCCCTCTGCTTCAGGAAGAACTGTTTTAATAAAAAGAATTGTAGTAAGAGCTTTTGCTAATGCTGCAGCAAACTATGTAAACCTTACCTTAAGAAGAATTACTGCTGCTTCGGGCGGAACACAAATTTTACCAGCTGATATTCCTAAAAAAAATAATTATTCTTCAGATCCTGTTTTAAATGTAAGATATGCTGGGCCGACAGTTACTTTTGCTGGAACAATTAATTCAAGAATTTTATCACAAGCAATGCCTGGTGCTGCTGGGCAGTGGCACAGCATAAGAGATATTCAATTTACTAATTCAGATGAGCCAATTATATTGCAACAAGGAGAAGGGCTTGCTCTTTATCAAGAAGCAGCAGGGACAACTGCTCATATTATAAGGCTTTATGTAGAATGGGAAGAAATTTCTTCAAGTAATACCCCAACTGCCCAAAATGAATATTTATTTGCCTTTCCAAGAGTAGAAAATGCTGGTGGAGCTAATTATGTTTATCATTCATTTTTTAATCCTGTTGGCTCAGGAAGGGTAGCAATTATAAAGAGAATTTGGTTTGGTGCTGAAACTTGCGATACAACAGCTGTTTACACAAATAACCTTGTCATTAGAAGAATTTCAGCTGCTTCTGGAGGAACCCAAATTCCTGCTACTGATGTACCTAAAAAGCATACAGGAAGTGCAAATACAGCTATGGATCTTAGACATACAGGAGTTACTGTTACTTTAGTTGGAGGAACTGATGCAAGAATTGCTATGGTTACCCCTTGTGGTGTTGCTGGTCAACCTCATGGTTTTATGTATTTAAATTTTGATCAAACTGATGAAAAATTGATTTTACAGCCAGGAGAAGGAATTGCTTTAGTGGCAGACACTGCTGGAGATGTTGATCAATTAATAAGATTAGTTGTTGAATGGCAAGAAGTAACAACTGCTCCTTTAGCTCAAAATGAGTATTTAATTGCTTTAGGAAGAATTGAAGTAGCTGCAGCTGCTAATACAACATTTTTTACTTTTTTTAACCCATCTGGTTCTGGAAGAACAGCAATTATTAAAAGGTTAGTTATTAGAAATGATGCTGATGCTGCAGCAGTTTATTCTGCTTTTACTTGGAGAAGATTAAGTGCTGCTTCAGGTGGTTTACTTATTGCAACCACAAATATTCCTAAAAAACATACTGGAAGCGCAAATAGTGCAATGGAAATTCGTTGGTGTGGATCAGCTTGTGGAACAGCAATTACCGCAACATATATTGGTACAGCTGATTCAAGACTTTTGACAGTAAATGGTCCTGGAGGAGTAGGTCAAGTTATTGGTCATCGAGAAATAGTTTTTGGCGATAATGAAAAATTGATTTTACAACCAGGAGAAGGAATTGGTTTTTATATTGAAGCAGCTGGAGATGTTGATCATTATATTAAAGTAATGATTGAATGGCAAGAAACAACAACTACTCCTTCAGCTCAAAATGAATATTTAATTAATATCGGACCTGTTAATGGTTCAACAGCGGCAAACTATGTTTATGCTTCATTTTTTAATCCTTCTGCTTCAGGAAGATATTTTGTTGTTAAAAGAATTGATATAAGAATTGATACTGCTGGAACAGGCGTTTATATTCCAATGACCTTAAGAAAAATAAATTCAGCTTCTGGGGGAACGCAAATTACCGCAGCTAATATACCAAAAAAACATTCTGGAAGTCCTAATTCAGTTGCAGATATAAGAAGAACAGGAGTAACAGTAAGTTTTGTTGGGACTAATAATGCAAGATTAGTTTCAGTTCAAACTCCTGGTGCTATAAGTACTGCTATAGCACCTTCTTTAGGAGGTTATAGAGAACTTATTTTCAGAAATGATGAAAAATTAATTTTAAAACCAGGAGAAGGAATTGCTTTATATCAAGAAGCAGCTGGAAATTCAGTTTTGCGAGTAAAAATTTTAATAGAATGGCAAGAAGTAACAACTGCTCCTGATCCTCAAGGAGAATATCTTTTTTATACTGGAGCAATTGCAGGAAGCTTAAATGCAGGTTATGTTTATTCTTCGTTTTTTAATCCTCTTGGTTCTAGCAAAAATTATATAGTTAAAAGAATAGGAATTAGAGTAGATAGAAGTGCTGCAGCTACAGCTCCTACATATATTCCAATTTCGATAAGAAAAATAAATTCAGCTACGGGAGGTACTTTAATAAATACAACTGATATTTTACCTAAAAACTCTTCAACAACTAATTCAACATCTGAAATTAGAACAACTAACCCTACAGTAAGTTTTATTCAAAATACTCATTCTCGTTTATTAGGTGTTACTCAGCCTGGTGCTGTTAACCAAAATTACGGAATTTATCATATAGAAATTGTTTTTCAAGATGAGCTTATACTAGCTCCAGGCGAAGGTTTTGCTTTGTATCAAGAATCTGCGGCTGGTGATACAAGTTTTGTGGTTAGACTAGAAATTGAATGGTTAGAAACTAATATTACTTATGAACAGTCTGCTTATAGATTTTTTAATAATTTAGATTCAACTGATGTGGGTAGTCCTTTAGCTAATCAAGATACACCGGCAATTTTAATTTCTCCTGGCCAGGTTTTTAGATTAAGATTATTAATACATATCTCAACTGGGACTCTCTCTGTTTCAGGTCAAGAATTTAAACTTCAATTTGGAACTTCAACAGGTTCAAGCTGTACCTCATCTCCTCCTTCTTTATGGAGCGATGTAACAACGTCTACAGTAATTTCTTTCTATGATAATCTTATACCAGCCGATGGTTCAGCTTTGACAGCTAATGCTAATGATCCAACTCATGGTGCAGATACGGTTGTTAATCAAACTTATGAAGAAGTAAATAACTTTACTAACTCTCAAGCAGCAATTCTTCTGGGCCAGGACGGTAAATGGGACTTTGCTTTAAAAGACAACGGTGCACCTCCAGAAACAACTTATTGTTTTAGAGTTGTTAAAGCAGACGGAAGCTTATTAGATACTTATTCAGTTATTCCTCAAATTACCACTGCTCAATCAGTTTCTCTTACATGTACTCTTTCAGCTACTTCTACTTCTTTTTCGAATTTATCACCATCTTCTGTTTCAACCTCAACTCCAGACATTACAATTACTATTACTTCTTCTGGTGGTTTTCAAATAACAGTTAAAGATGCTGGAAATGGTACAAATCCTGGGCTGTATAAATCAACTTCACCTACTTATTTAATTCAATCTGCTGATGCAGCTTTAACTGCTGGTGTAGACGGTTATGGAATTCAAGCAACAACAACAGCTTCAAATATAACCATTAATCCAAAATATAATAAAAGCGGAAATGATGTTGGTGGGCTTAGTTTAACTGATATTCAATTAGCTTCTTCAACAACTGCTGTCTCTAACGCTCAAATTAATATTAAACATAAAGCTTCTGTTTCATATTTAGCTCCTGCTGGAAGTTATACTGATACAATTACTTATTCATGTAGTTCTTTATAAATTATCCACTTATTGAATTTGATAGAATTTTCAAAAATATGTGGTAAAATTTTAAAAAATTCGATCTAAGGTCGTAATTAAGTAAATAAAAAATATGCAAAAATTCAAACCCTTAATTTATCTTTTAATTTTTACTTTAATAACACCTCCTTTAATAGAGTTTTTTTATGTTGAATACGCTTTAGGTCATGGTAGTGTATCTGTTTCAGCAACTGTGTTAGAAACAACAACTTGTAATCTGTCAACAACAACAACTGCTTTTGGTAATATTGACCCTTCAGCAGTTTATACTTCTTCTCCTAATGTAACAACAACTG
>JAUQOT010000034.1 GCA_030550735.1 Patescibacteria group bacterium | reverse complement strand
TAATTTGAGGTAAAAGTATCAGGGGCAAAGCTACTATAACCATATGGATTATCAAAAGCAAAATCGCTAATCTTTCTATCTTGGGAATAATAAAAAATAAACCAATCAACATCTCAAATAAACCAAAAAATTTAATAAAAAAGCTAAAGGGAATAAAAAATAAAGTTCTTGAAAGTAAAGCTTCAACTAAAGGATTAGCTGGACTTAAACCTATAACCTTCAAAAAACCAAAATAAAAGAAAATAATAAAAATAGATAAACGAGCGAGTGGATTCCATATTTTTCTTAAAATTTTTACAATCAAAGCATCAATTAATCTGAACATTTTAATTAATTAAAAATAAATTTGTTAATTCGTTATATTTTCTCTCAACTTTTTTATTAAACTTAAAAAACATTATCTCACAAGTTGGAAAAACAATGAGTTCTTTAAGATGACCAGAAACAGTTTTTAAATTTTTATCGCCTAAAACACAATGAATATGAAGATAGGGGTGATTTTCTTTAATTGTCAAATTACCAATTAAACTACCAATTTCCATTTGTTGATTGATTTTTTTCCAATCATAATCTTTCTTTTTTTCATTATATCTGCCTATAAAACAACTTCTACAAGCACCTATTCCATAAAAAAAACCTGAATTGATTTTATATTTTTGCGAAAAATTTAATAAACTTGAAAATAATTCTTCGTTTGGTTCAATTCTAAGAAGGTATTTATCTTTGTCTAATTTAATTATTATCATTTTATTAAATTGTAAAAAATACCCGACATTTTTTAGGAACTATAGATTTAAAAAAATTAATCTAAAAATCTATCCTAAACTCATACCCATATTTTTGAAAACCCAATTTTTCATAAAATTTATGAACATTCTCTCTTTCAAATCTACTCGTAGCAATTAATTTATAGCAACTTGAGTTCTCTTGCTTTTTCAATTACCATTTCAACTAGCTTCTTACCTATTCCTTGGCCTCTAAATTTTTCTTCAACAAAAACATCCTCTAAAAGCCCATAAGGTTCTGAATGAAGATCATTTTTTATTAAATAAAGATAGGCTCTGCCTATAACTTTTTTATCTTTTAATAATTCAAATTTTACTCCCGAAGAGAATAATTCTTTTTCTAATATTTCAAAATCCGTATTTCTATAGAAATAGGAGTTAGTACTTCTCATGGACATCTATCAGTTTTTATCCAGCCTGGCGGAACATCACAAGGAGTAGGAAATTCTTTGCATTCAGAGGGATTTTGTGGATTATAAGCTGGAGTTATAACTTGAATGCAAATCGAATGCTCCGGTAAAGAAGTTGTTGGTCGTGGCAAAGGTATAATTGGAGAAGGAACAGGTTTGGGTATTGGTAAAGGAACAACTTTATTTCCGATTTTTCTAACAATCAAAGCTTCAATTCCGTAATTATCTTTATCCATAAAACCATAAACATTTATTTTGTCATTAACTTGAAAATCTTCTAATTTAGCTCTCTGTCGATTTCTTTGAAGTAAAATTGTGTCATTTGTTATTTTAATAACTAACTCTTTGGAAACTATTGATCTTCTTAAATTCATTAAACAAGGCATACCAATTGATGTTTCTTCATTTTCAAACATTAAACACCTCCAGCCTATATCTCTAACAGCAAAGAAAATTGCTTGTGTATCTGAAGTCAAAAATGAAGTTGAAGTCACAATTCTTGTTATTCTCAGATTATTTAATTGAACGATAATATCATCTTCATCTTGATCATCAAAAAATCGTCTAATAACTTCTGGAGTAATTGGTTTTTCTAAAGGAACAGCAGGAGAAACACCTTTGGGAAGAGGGACGATTTTTGTCTCAACTGGAGAAGGTATTAGACTTGAGCCAGAAGCTGGACACCACCCTTCTTCAGGTTCAGGAATCATACACGGAGGTGTTGCATCTAAACAAGCTGGCCTTGGTTTACATGGTTTGGGAGGTGACGAAACTGACGGCAAGGACGGAGAAGTATCTACGGGAGAAGATGTTGAAGTTTGGGTTAAATTTTGTAATAACTTAATAACTTTATTTAAAACATTAACATCAACCTGGGTTGTTTGGGCAAAAGCAAAACTAAAAATGAATAAACCGACTAATGTAGTTAGAACAAATTTTTTCATTATTTAATAAAAATTGATTTCGACCTAAATCCACCAGCCTAATGAATAAGGCCAGGGCTGAGGAACAAAAAGTAGAAGCAAGACACCTGCCCAGATTGCCATATTTTTCGTAAAATTTACCATCTCTATCATTTTCATTTGAGGATCTTGAACTTTCCAAAAATCATGCATTATAAAAGAAACTGGCAAGAAAAACAGGGTTAAAGCTAAAACTCCAATCTCTACATAAACTCCCAAAAGAATTGTTAAACCACCAATTAAAAGTAAAAGACCAGTAAATAATACTGCTAATTTTGGCTTGGGAACATTTTTGCTTTTAGCATATTCGGTAAGCATCCCTAATTTTGTAAAATGATTCAAGGCATTAAATAAAAAATAAAGACCCAAAATCAATCTTGAAAGAAGAAAGATAAAATCCATTTTTAATTTTAAAATTTAACTCCGACCTATTTAATAACTTTTGGTAAAACTATGCCTTTTTGTTTTTGATATTTTCCCTTTCGATCAGCATAAGAAAC
>JAUQOT010000033.1 GCA_030550735.1 Patescibacteria group bacterium | reverse complement strand
TTTGGTTTATTTGAGATGTTGATTGGTTTATTTTTTATTATTCCCAAGATAGAAAGATTAGCGATTTTGCTTTTGATAATCCATATGGTTATAGTAGCTTTGCCCCTGATACTTTTACCTCAAATTACCTGGCAGAAATTTTTAGTTCCAACTTTAGAAGGGCAATATATAATTAAAAACTTGGCTATAATTACATTAGCATTAGTTATCGGAGCTCACTTAGATAAAAAAGATTAATGTATCTTTTGGGAGATATTGGCGGAACAAAAACAAGATTGATATTTTGTAAATCGAAAAAAGATTTGAAACAACAAAGATTAAAAATCTTTTCAACACCTCAAAATTACAGAGAATTTTTAAAATTATTAAAAAATTTTGTTAATTCAAATTTTCATTTTCTTAAGAAAACGAGAAAAGCGGTTTTTGGTTTTGCTGGAGTGTTTGATGAAAAGAAAGAAAAATTAAGCTACGCTCCGAATTTAAAAGATTACGAAAATAGAAATTTAAAAAAAGATTTGGAAAGAATATTAAATTGTGAAGTTATTCTTGAAAACGATGCAGCTTTAGCTGGAATTGGTGAAGGAAATTTTGGAGCAGGTAAAAATTTTGATGTTTTTGGCTATTTAACTTTATCAACAGGGGTTGGCGGAGTAAAAATTGTTAAGGCGCGAACGGACGCGAATAATAAAACACGAATAGACGCGAATAGTTTTGGTTTTGAACCTGGTCATTCTTTTATTTTTTTATCTAATGGAGAAGAAATTGTTCCTGTTGAAATCGAAGAATTAATTGGAGGTAAAAATATTGAAAAAATTTTTGGAAAAAAACCTGAAAGGATAAAAGATAAAAAATTTTGGCTAGGTATAGAAAGGTTGCTAAGTGTTTTTTTAATAAACACTGCTCTTTTTTGGTCAGTTGAAGCTATCATAATAGGTGGAGGGATGATCAAGAGTTTAAATATTAAGAGATTAAGATTTTATTTTAAAAAATTTCAGCCCTTTAGAATTAAAACTAAAATTTTAAAGTCAAAATTAGATGATTTAAGTTCTATTTACGGTGGATTTTATTTATGTCAGGGTTAAAAAAAATTAAATTTTTTGTTAAACACCTCTTTCCGTCTAAGGAGAGTTTTTTTGCTAAAAAAATCGAGATTTCCTATTATGATGAAAATTTTTATGTGTCTTTTCTTCCATTACCCAAAATTTTTTATTTAGGATTTCAAAAGCCAAAGAAATTTGAACCAAAAAGATTCAGTGAAGATAGTTATTCATTTTCTTTTAAACACCCTATTTTTGCTGTAGCTGATGGAATAGCGATAAGAGGAAATGGTAACAAAAAGTTTCCTAAAATTTCTCCAGCAAGGAGAGCTGCTGATATTTTTACAATTAATTCGATAAAACTTTTAGAGAAGGAATATGAAAATTTAGAGGAAAATATTATTTTCGATATTTTTAAAAAGACAAATGAAAAAATTAAATTTTTCAATAATAAACTTTTAATAAATAAGAAGATTAATTATTGGGATATAGATTACGCTCATATTTCTGCTTCATGTGTTGCCATTAAAAATAACTTTCTCTATTATGGAAACATCGGAGAAAATTTTATTTTTCTTTTTAGGAATGGAAAGAAAATTTTTGCTACAAAACCTATTGGTTGGCATCACAGAAAAGAATTTAATCCTGATTTTGAAAATATCGAACCATTTTTTATTAAAGCAAGCAGAGATAGAGTAGAAGAAATTAAAAATTTAGGAGAAAAATTAAAACCCCAAGATTTTGAAAGACTTGGTAGAAAATATTTTCGAAATAAGGTTGCCAAAATAAAAGTAAATAAAAAATTCAAAATTTTACCATATGGCTATGGTGTTTTAACGGGAGAAAATAATGCTTTATATTTTCTAGAATACGGAAAATTAGAGTTAAAGAAAAACGATATTATTGTTATTGGTTCTGATGGAGCATTACCTTACTTTGAATCAAAAGCTTTTAAAGAATTTACAAAAAACTGGAATTATCGAAAATTTTTAGAATTCATCAAAGAAGAGAGGAAAAAAGATGCAAAGGAAGCCAAAGAAGCAACGTATTTTATTATTAGAGTGATAAAATTATAATAAAATTAGAAAACCAACGGGCTGTGGTGCAGAGGTAGCACGCTGGCTTCGGGTGCCAGAGGTCGTGGGTTCAAATCCCACCAGCCCGACAAAATGACTGCTTTAGCTTTAATTTTTACACTTTCAGCAATTAGCATTAGTAAGACTGTTTCTCTTACCCAGATTTAAATTTTCTTATTTTTAATAATTTAAAAGTCGTTAATTTAATTAAATTAATTATATGAAAAAAATAACTTTTATCCTTGGTTTATTTATTATTTCTCTCTTAATTGGGCAGATAAATTTTGTAAAAGCTGAGGAAGACATAAAAGCGCGAGGATCAATCCCAATCTTGCGCATGCTTGAAGTAAAAGAACCGAAAATATTACCCACCAGCCCTTTTTACTTTTTGAAAGAATGGGGCAGAGGTATTAAGAAGTTTTTTGCTTTTGATCCGGTGAAAAAAGCGGAACTGGAATTAAAATATGTTGATGAAAAATTAGTTGAGACAGCAAAAGTAGTTGATGAAAGTTGTGGTGAATCTTCTGCATGTAATGTTGGAGCTTTAGAAAAAGCTTTCAATAATTATCTTTCATCACAAGAGAGATTAAAGAAA
>JAUQOT010000013.1 GCA_030550735.1 Patescibacteria group bacterium | reverse complement strand
AATAAATCTGAAGCCCAAAATACTTATTGTACACCAGTACCTTCTCTTATTTGGGGCTCGTCTACTTGGCCTGGAGCCGGAAGACTAGTTATGACAAGTTCAACTCAGGGTGTTTTAATTGAATATTTTGGTGCTCCTATTGTTACTGGAAGCGGTTCAATTAATAAAATAGCCTTCTGGACAGGAAGCAACACTTTATCTTCGGATACTAATTTACATTGGGATAATGTTAATAAAAGATTAGGAATAAAAACAACATCTCCATCTTATGAATTAGATGTAAATGGAACAATTAGCGCTAATCAAATAATTGGAACTTATACAGGAACAATTAATGCAGCTAATGTTTCTGCTGGCCAATTCGGAGCAAATACAGGAGGAGGAGATTATTACTTTATGGGAAATGTTGGAATTGGAACGACGACACCAGGAAGTAAATTACATGTTCATGGGAGTGGGTTTCCTGTGTTCATTTCTTCATCTGCTGGTGCTGGGGGGACACCTGGGATAGAAATGCAAGATCCTACAGCCAAAAATTATGGTGCTCGAGTATACTTTGATGATGCTGCCGCCGGAGGGATAGGTGGCTTAAAATTGGTTGGATTATCAAACGGAGTGGAAACGCTTGGTATCTTTATAAATAGAGATAGCGGCAACGTCGGCATCGGGACGACGGCACCGGGAGCTATTTTAGACCTCAAGGGTTTAGTACAATTCAACCCATTTATTGGTGGCGCAGGAGAAACACGTTTCGATATTAATCCAATAACAACTGATAATACCAAAGCTGCAAATATAGTTTTTTTCCGCAATACAAACACCAATGGTCCTGTAGCTGTTTTTATTCAAAATGGACAAGCCGCAAATCCGGTTAACAATATCAAATTAGGTGGTAACGGCGACACTTGGCTTAATGCAGTTTTTGGCAACGTCGGCATCGGGACGATGGCACCAAATGCCAATAATCCCTATCGACCCTCTTTGGATGTAGCAGGGTTTATAAGAGTTAACAGCAATCATACTTGGGATCCCGATACTTATAGTAGATGGTTTATATTAAGAAAAGCACGACTTACGTCTAATCCCTATTTAGAGATACAACTTGAAGATGGAAATCTTTATGGAATAAATATTTGGTTATCTAAAACAGAGTCTAAAACGGATATTACTGATTTAGAAATAGATTCTGAAAAAATATATGAATTAAGGCCAGTGAGTTTTAAATTAAAATCTTCGGGTATAAGAACTTTTGGATTATTAGCTGAAGAAACATACAAAATTATTCCCGAATTAGTTAATTTAGATGATAAAGGAGATCCTCTTTTTGTCTCTTATGATTTATTATCAGTTCTCAATACTGCAGAATTAAAAAATATTAGGAAAGGATTAAGAGTGGATAAAGCGGGCAACGTCGGCATCGGGACGACAGCACCAGGATATAAGCTTCAAGTGGGAAATGCGGGAGATGGAACTTCAGCAATTGCTAATGCTTGGAATGTTTTTTCTGATATAAACTTTAAAACAAATATTTCTGAAATTAATAATGCTTTAGATATTGTAAGCCAACTTAGGGGTGTTAAATTCAATTGGAAAGAAACAGGTAAGCCATCATTAGGTTTTATTGCTCAAGAAGTTGAAAGTATTTTACCTGAAATTGTCTCTACTGATTCCAATGGTTATAAATCAGTAGACTATAATAGAGTTATTCCTGTCTTAGTTGAAGCAATCAAAGAACAACAGAAAATTATTAAAAAACAACAAAAAATTATCAAAGAGCACCAAAAAGAAATTGATGAACTTAAAGTCAAACTAAATTCTCTTAAATAATTATTTTCAATTTCATAATTAGTTCTGGCGAATTATTTACGAATAAGGTTTGCTAATTTTTCTTGATTAAGTTTTATGAATAAAATCACGCAATTAAACAACATATTTGTAATAATAGGAAAGTAATTGATAAAAATTTTTTCAATTTAATAAATTAGCCATCTTGTTTTTATAAATAAATTTCTTTTATAAAAACTATCGCTAATTATAAAAGACAAATAAATGGTGTTTATTGTTTAGATTTAGATTAATTAGCGGTTTGCCGTTAATTATTAAACCTGTGTTTGTGTTCCTTAATTTTACACCTCTAAACTTCCTTTGGGTTCATCAACTAATTTTTCAAATTGTTTTTGTTCAATCACCTCTTTTTTAATTAAGATTTTTGCTATTTTTTCTAATTTGTCTCTTTTGATTTCTAAAACTTTAGTTGCTCTTCTTAAAGCGTCATTTATTAAATTTCTAACTTCTTCATCGATAATCTCAGCTGTTTTTTCTGAGTATTCTCTCTCATAAATTTCACTCCCAAAAGGAATTGAAAACTTTCTTATTAATGACACCGGTCCTAATTTTTCTGACATTCCAAATCTAATTACTAGTTCTTTAGCTAATTGAGTAGCAATTTCCAAATCATTACTTGCTCCAGTTGTAATATCGTTAAAAATTAATTTTTCTGCAGCATAACCACCAAGCATTGAAGCTAATTCATCTAAAAATTCTTTTTTAAAATAAAAACTCCTCTCTTCAGTTGGAAGCTTTAGAGTATAACCACCAGCCCTTCCCCGAGCAATAATTGAAATTTTCTGAACCGGATTTGAATATTTTAAATAATGAGCAACTAAAGCATGGCCAGCTTCATGATAAGCAGCTATTTCTTTTTCTTTTTTACTATAAGCTTTAGTTTTTCTTTCAGGTCCTAATAAAACTTTTTCAATTGAATCTAATAGTTCTTTTTGGGTAATAAACTCTTTATTTCTTCTTGCTGCTAAAATTGCTGCTTCATTACATAAATTAGCTAAATCAGCACCAGAAAAACCAGGCGTTCTTTCAGCGATTTGCCTTAAATTAACCTTACCAATTTTTTTATCCCTTAAATGAATTTTCAAAATTTCTTCCCTTGCTTTAATATCAGGAAGCTCTAAAACAATTTTTCTGTCAAATCTACCTGGACGAAGAAGGGCTGGATCTAAAACATCAGGACGGTTAGTTGCTGCCAAAACAACAACTTTTGTTCCTTTTTCAAAACCATCCATTTCTACTAAAATTTGATTTAAAGTTTGTTCTCTTTCTTCATGTCCTCCTGTTATTCCTACACCTCTTATTTTTCCAATACTGTCCAATTCATCAATGAATAAAATTGAAGGTTGATTTCTTTTAGCAACAGCAAAAGCGTCACGTACTCGACTATTATGAACTAAAATTGGTTTCAAACCAGCAAAAAAAGCTTCATTTTCACAACCACAAAAATCGTAAACATAGCCGTTGTAAGGTTTTTTTACAATCCTTAAAACAACAGGTTTTTTAATTTCTTTAGTTAATTTTTTATTATTTGAAAGCCAGAAATTACTTGTTTTACCAATAATAAGCAACCAATATTCTCCAGGTGGTAAAGGTTTGTTTTTAATAATTCTTCCACCCTTGTTTTTAGTCTTTCTAAGACCAACTTGAATTCCATGAAGAGCTAAAAGCCAAGCAATTTCTGAAATTAAATTTTTACTTGAAGAAGCAATAACTAATTTACCTTCCTTTGTCATATAACCATCACCCAGATAAAGTCCTTTTATATATTCATAAACATAATCAAAATTAAGCTCCCAAATAAAATGGGGGAGGTGTTTGTTTTTACTTCCATTGCCACAATTTTTCTCAAAAAATTCAGCTAAAACCTTTGAAGGGTATGTTATTCTTAAAGTGTTATCTTTTGTTTGACTAAGATGAGGATCTAAATTAAAGAATTTTTTCATAAGACTAATAACATCTTGATGTAAATTTTTTTCGTGAATCCCAAAAACAAATTGAGTGAAATATTTTGTTACTCTACCTCCGGCCGTATAATAACCTAAAAGTCTCATAAACTCTGGAACAAGAGTTATTTTTTGAGGAATTTTAGTTTTAGATTTGTTGACTTTTAAGGAAGGGGGTGTAGGTAACTGTATGCCTCTTTGCCATTTAGAAATTGAATCTTGAGAAAAACCAAAAATTTTAGCTAAAACTTTTTGGGTCACAAGATCTCTTGAAGCTTTAATAAATTCTAAAATCGAGATCAATCTTTTATCATCTTCCCAAATTTTTAGTTCAATTGGCCGTTCTTTAAAAGATTCAAAAGCTTTGATTCTATGTGTGGTTTTTTCAATAAATGGCCCCCTTACTTTAAAAGGTAAATTCACTAAAATATCTCCTGGTTTTAATTCAGAAACTTTTTTAGGTTGGATATAATTTTTTTCTCTAACAAAAATACTATGATCTCCCGTTGTCTCAATTTTTCCACCACGATAATAAATTTCATAAATTTCTTTAACTTTATGCCGATAAATTGAGTTAACTTTTACCCATTTTGCTTTCTCAATTTGAAACTTCTCGCCATTTCGAAAACCGTAAATAGTTGAATTTTTTCTTTCAATTCCTAAAGTAAATAAATTTTCTACATTTTTTAGCCCTTCTTCGTTTTCTTCATAGTACCTATCAGCAACTTCTTTTATAGGCAAGAGTTTAATTTCATTATTCTCTTTAATTAAAACAGGTTCATCTCCTTTAATTGAAGCACCCACTCCGACAAACATTTCAACAAACTCTGAACCCGAAATATAAAAAAATGGAACACCTGCTTCAGCAGCAGTTGCTCGAGCAAGAAGTGTTTTTCCTGAGCCTGGTGGGCCAACAAGTAAAACCCCTTTAGGAATCTTCGCACCGATTTTGAAAAATTTATCTGGATTTTTCAAAAATTCAACAACTTCCATAAGTTCTTGTTTTGCCTCTTCCAAACCAGCAACATCTTTAAAAGTTACCCGATTAGGATCATTAGGGTTATAAACTTTGATTCCGGATTTACCAAAAGTAAAGATTTGAGTTGCTCCTTTTTGTGTTTGTTTTAAAAATTGCCAGAAAAACCAACCAATAATAATTAAAGGTACGAGATTAAGAAGAATAGCTAAAATAACTTGTTTTATTTCTGATTCCGATTTTTGGTTAATTTTTATATTTAAGTAATTTTTAGGTTCTATTTTTTCTTTTTCAAAAATTTCCCAAAGACTTGCATCAGGATCCTTTGTTGTTTTAAAAATTTTTCCCTCATTAACTTCAAAAATTAAATTTACTGGCGAAGTGAAAGTTATAGACTTTACCTCACCTTTTTTAATTTTTTCAAGAAAGAAGTAAAAAGGAACTTCGCTTTTTTCTTGGACCTTCTGATAACCAACAAAAAGAATATTAAAAAAGATTATTAGCGAAGCTAAAATAACTATTATTTTGAGAATGTTTTGGTTTGTCATTCAATTAATTTTAGAATAAGATTTCTTTCTTTGAGGTTTAAACTTTCAACTACAAATTCGTATTCTTGATTTTGATCTAATTTTTCTAAATTCTCAAAAACAAAACCCCTTATTTCTCCTAGGTTATCAAGGTTAATTCTAACGATACCAAAAATATTATTTTTTTCCTCTAAGACTCCTTTTATTTTGCTTCCTACGGTAAGACGTTCTTCAATAACAATCCACGGATCAGGCTTTAAATCCTTAAGAGAAAAATTAACTCGATCTTGTTTTATTTGAATTATTTTTGCCTTTAATTTTTTACCTTTAGGAAAATTTAAAGCTAAATCAGAAGCTAATTCTTCCGGAATCTCTGATATATGAATCAAACCATCAATCGGTGGTTCTTCCCAAAATCTTACAAAAACCCCAAAATTACTTGTTCCTACAACGGTTACTTCTATAATTTCTCCTATTCTAAACTGAGACAAAATCTTTTGGTATGTTTCCTCTTTAGCTAATTTTTCTGAAAGAACGAGTTTATTTTTTGTTGGTTCAACTATCCAAACTCTACATTTTATTTTTTGACCAACAAATTTTTTGAGATGTTCCAAAATAGCTTCTTTATTATTATTAACCCGCGGATAATATTCAGGCGAAAGCTGGGAAACAGGAATAAATCCTTGAATACCCTCTACTTCAACAATCCAACCGCCTCTATTAGCATCCTTTATTTCAAGTTCTAAAATGGTTTTATTTTGTTGATATTCTAAAATTTTTTGCCAGCGGTCAATTTGAACAGCATCCTTAAGAATTATTTCTAAATTACCATAACCATCATCAAAATTAATAATTTGAACCCCAACTCTATCTCCAACCTTTACTTTCTGAGCAACTTCTTTGGATTGAAGATAAAAAATTCCATAAAGTCTTCCTGTACCAAAAGGACTTAAATCAACAAAAATTTCTCCCTTTTTCTTACTAATAACCGTTCCTTCTAAAATTGCTCCCAAATTTAAATTTTTTACTTTTAACTTTAAATCTTGTCCTTTCTTATTTTGGTTTTTTATTGTAATCTCCTGTGTCATTCTAATTTATATTTTATGATAAAATTTAAAATAATGGAAATTTTAAGAGAAAAAGATTTAATTTTTGAACTAGATAATCAGCTTTTTATTGTTAACCCTCAAGTTAAAAAAGAAAAAAATGGTGCTGCTTTAATTTTAACTAAATTTAACAGTGATTTTAATTTTGATAGGATTTTCTCTTTACCGGGAGAATATAATATAGGTTCTGTCTTTTTTTATTCTTTTTTAGAAAAAGAAAATTTAGTTTATTATTTTGAAAGTGAGGAAGGCAAAATTTTATTAGGAGAAAAATTTAGTGACGAAATTCTAAAAAGGTTAAAGGATTATACCGATGACTTAGATGGTTTAATTTTTGTTGGCAATGAAATAAAACTTGATTTTTTTAAAAAGATAGGAGCAAAAAACATTTTTTTATTTAAAGAAATAAATCTAAGCGGTTTTGAGAAAGTAAAAGGTAAAAAATTTAAAATAAATTTAAAAAGGTCGAATAACAAAATTTATATTCTCAATGAATAAACCAGTTTTATATACATTAACTTTAATGACTTTTCTTATCTTTTTTTGGTGGCTAAGTGGAGGCAAAATTATTTATGGTTTTGAAGGTGGAATTCCACCAATTGTTGAGACAACAGCTTTTATTTTCAAAAATTTTCAGTTGGGACTAGGTTTTATTTTTAATTCTTTAGCTAATTTTCTAGGTAGATAAAATGAAAAACATAAGAATAGTTGCTCAAGAAATAACTGAAGAACTTAAAAGAGCTTATCTTGATTATGCGATGAGTGTTATTGTTTCTCGAGCCTTGCCTGATGTTCGTGATGGTCTAAAACCTGTTCAGCGGAGGATATTATATACTATGAAAGAACTTGGATTGTGGTTTCGAGAAAAATTTACTAAGTGCGCTAATATTGTTGGAAATACGATTGCTCGCTATCATCCTCACGGAGATCAAGCTGTTTATGATGCTTTAGCCCGAATGGCTCAAGATTTTTCTTTAAGATACCCTCTAATTTATGGTCAAGGAAATTTTGGTTCAATTGATGGTGATCCCCCAGCTGCTTATAGATATACAGAAGCAAAACTTTCAAAATTTGCTGAAGAAATGCTTGTTGATATTGATAAAGACACAGTTGATTTTCGTCCTAACTATGATAATACAAAAGAAGAACCAATTGTTCTTCCAGCTAAAATTCCCAATCTTGTTATTAATGGTTCTTTAGGTATCGCTGTAGGAATGGCAACTAATATTCCGCCACACAATTTAAACGAAGTAATGCAAGGAGTGAAAGCTTTAATTCTTAATAAAAATTTAACAACAAAAGAACTTTTAAAAATTATAAAGGGACCAGATTTTCCAACTGGAGGTGTTGTTTATGGTGGTAAAAGGTTAATAAAGGCTTATGATGAAGGTAGGGGAGGAATTATTATTAGAGGAGAAATCGAAACCGAAGAAACAAAAAGAGGCAAAGAATATTTGGTTATTAAATCTATTCCTTGGCAAGTTAATAAAGCAGAGCTAGTTAAAGAAATTGCTACTTTAGCATTAGATAAAGTTTTAGAGGAAATAAAGGATGTTAGAGATGAATCAAATCGCGAAGGAATTAGGATTGTTATTGAAGTTAAGCCGGAAGCTGATCTCGAAAAGATTAAAAATGAAATTTATCGTCTAACCTCGCTTCAAAAAACCTACTATTTTAACTTTGTTGCTCTCGAAAATGGTATTCAACCAAGAATTTTTAATCTTAGAGAACTTCTTCTTTATTGGATTGATCATCGAAGAGAAGTTATAAAAAGAAGAACAAAGTTTGATTTAGAAAAAAATAAAGAAAGAGTCCACCTTTTGGAAGGTTTTGATAAAGCCCTTGAAAATTTGGATAGAGTTATTAATATTATTAAGAAGTCAAAAGATAAACAAGAAGCCTTGGAAAAACTTATGAAAGTTTTTGATTTATCTCAAAAACAAGCTGATGCAATTTTAGAAATGCCCTTAAGAACTTTAACTCAAATGGAGAGACATAAAATTTTAGAGGAACTAAAAGAAAGAAAAAGTTTGATTAAAGAACTTGAAGAAATCTTAAAATCGCCTAAAAAGATTGATGAAATTATTATTAAAGAAGCCGATGAAATAATAGAAAAATATCCTTCACCAAGAATAACAAAAATTGTTGAAACTGAACTCACTTTAGAAACAAAAGAAGAAATAGAAGAAAAAAATATCGTTTTACTAATAGGAGAAAAAAATCAGGTTTTCGTTTTTGAATCTAATAAACTTGATTTAGAAAAAGTTTTCAAAAACAAAAATTTTCCCCAAAAGGTATTTTTAGTTTCTACCAAAGATAATCTTCTTCTTGTTTCTAAAAAAGGTAAGATTTATTCACTACCAGTATATCTTTTATATAAAAACCCGAAATATCTTGAATCTTATATAACCCTCGAAAACGAAGATTCAATAGTTGATTTCGTTCCAGCAAAAAATAAATATCTTCTTATTGCTACCAAAAACGGTCTAGCGAAAAAGATCGAAATTTCAGAGGTTATAAATACAAGAAAAACAGGAACTTTAGGAATTAAATTAAATAAAGATGATGAAGTTATTAAAATTTTAAATATTAAAGGTGGAGAAATTTTGGTTGCTTTATCAGCTGAAGGTAATATTTTAGTTTTTAAAGATAATTTACCAGTCCAAAAAAAGCAAGCTCAGGGAGTTAGAATAATTAAAGGAAAGCTTATTTATTTAGAAGAAAAAACAAGTAAAATGTTAGTTCTTGTTTTTGATAAAGGTTATTTAAAACTTTTTTCGCTAGAAGAAGTAAAAATTCAAAACAGAGGAGGTAAAGGTGTTTTTGTTTTCGAACCAAATAAATATGGAAATCTCATTTTTGCTAAAGTTTTAGGAGGAGAAAAAGAAATTATTTTAAAAGATAACGAAATCAAAAAGATCGCTCTAAAAGAAATTCCTGTGGTTAAAAGAATAAATGCTCCTAAAAAAATTAGTAATACCCATCAAATTAATAAAGTTTTTATTTTTTAATGTTTGTAAGGCCAGGAGAAATAATTGAATTTTTAAAAGAAAAAAAATATATTCATCAAGGATTAAATGGTGCTGATTTTGGTTGTGGTTCCGGTTATTTTACTACTCTTTTAGCAAATGTTGTTGGAGTAAACGGTAATATTTATGCTATTGATATTGATGATGATGCATTAAATTCAGCAAGAGAATTAGCAGAAAATTTAAGAATCAAAAACATAAGATTTTTAAAACAAGATTTGGAAAAATCTTCCGGTTTAAATCCTTCATCTTTAGATTTTGTTTTTGCTTCTCAAATTCTTTATCAATCAGATAAACCAGAACTTATAACAAAAGAAGCCTTCCGAATTTTGAAAAATAATGGAGTTTTAATTATTTTAGAACCAACTTCTTATAATTATCTTTTTTTTGGACAAAATATTCACCAGCCAGAAAAAATAGAAAAAATTTGTGAAGAAGTTGGTTTTAAATTAATAGAAAAAAGAAATTTAAATAATTATATTCTTTGGATTTATCAAAAATGAATATCGAAGAAATAAAAGAAAAAATTTTATCAGATATTAAATATCAGTTTGCTATTGGATTTTTTATTTTTTTAATTTCGAGTTATGTTGTTTTTAAATATTTTCTCTTTCCGTCACCCCCCAAACGAAAAGAAAATTGTTATAATGTTACTCTTGTTCTATGGCTCCCTGATTTTATTAACAAAAATAGTTTTTTGAGCTTAGTTAGAAGATTTTCTGATAATTACTGCGTTAGATTTGAAATTGATTTTAAAAACTTTGATAATTTAGAAAATGATCTTATTTTAAGTTTAGCGGAAAATGATCCTCCAGATATTGTTTTTTCTGATTCGGTTTTTGTCTCTCGAACAAAAAAATTTCTTTTAAACTTAGAAAAAGAAAACAAAAATTATAATTATATATTTAAAGATGATAACATTAATTATGGCTTTCCTATCGCCATTGATACACTAGTTCTTTATTACAACAAAAGGATTTTTGATTTTCTAGGAATCCAGCCCCCTAAAACGTTGGATGAATTAACCTCTTATTTAAACAGTTTCAATGAAGATAAATTTAAAAACTTTTATCCCCTTGGTTTTGGTTCATCAAGAATTAAAAATAAAAAAGAAATCATTTTAGTTCTTCAAAGCGTTTTAAAGAAACCAATTGATCAAACTATTGATTATTATTTTGGATTTAATCAAGAAGGTAAAATATTCCCTCAAAGCACCTTTGATGATATCAATCTGTTTGCTAATGAGAAATTGGGTGGCTTTATAGGTTTTTATCGAGATAAACAAGAATTTCTTAGAATAAACCCTCGACTAAATTATGGTATTTCCTTAAATCCAATTGAAACTTTTCCTCCCTCATCTCAAAATTTTGTTTATGTTTATTATTTCTCTATACCTAAAGGCAAAAAAAATAAAGTTTCTTTAGAGTTTCTTAAATGGCTAATTGATAAAAAATATCAAGAATTTATTGAAACATTTGATTTTGTTCCTAATCTTAGAAATGTTCAGGTTAATGAAGAAAAAAAATTATTTATAGATTCAGCAAAATATGGTTCTTCTTATCTCGAAATAATAAGCCAGGAAGATTATAGAAATTTTGATAAAATATTAGAAATTTGGGAAAAAAATCCAAGTGAAGGTAAAAAAGAATTAATAAAATCAAACTTAAGGTTATGAAGAAAATACTTTTTATATTTTTAGCTCTTTTTCTTGTTAAAGGTATTGTTTTTTCTCAAGATAAAATTTGTTGTTTTGCAAAATGTCAAAAAGAAGGTTTGGGTGAATATTTTACGACTTTAAATTTTACAGGATTTACAAATGAGTGTAGAGGAAGATGGGTTTTAAAAGACAATGTAACCCAAGAAATTATTAAGTGTGAATTAAAAAATAAAGTTGAGCCATGTAATATTGAAGACCAAGACTATATAATTTTGGGTGAAGATTTTTCTCAAGGAATAATTCAGTGCCAGGAAGATCCTTGTTCAATTGCGGATCTCTTTTATAATATTCAAAGATTTTTGAGATTTATTGTTTGGTTTTCTTTTTGGTTTGCGGTTATCATTTCAGTTACTGGTTCATTTTTATGGATGTTTGGTGGTCCATTTCCTCATCTTCAAAGTAGAGGTAAATCAATGATAAAAACTTCCATTATTGGTTATATTCTTCTTCTTTCTATAGGAATAATCTTTGATATTGTTTTAGAATTTCTCGGTCCAAAATTTAAATGGGGTCCTTAATTAGAATGAAAAAAATAATTATTTTACTTTTTTTATTTAGCTTGGCTATTAATTTTGTTTTTTCGGCTGAAGAACCTGGAACAGGAGGAGTAGGCGGCGGAGACCAATCTAACACTTTTAAAGAAGTTTATAAATTTTTTCACGATCCGTTCTATCAAACACTAAGATGTGGAAGACGAGAAGGAGAAGAAAATCCTCCTTCAGCTACTCTTCAAGTTATTAGATGTGCTTTCGATGTTCTCGAAGTATTAAAAAATTTTTCTTTAATTTTGATGGCAATTGCTTTTATTGGAGCAGCTCTTTATTTAATTTCAACACCATTTTTTGGTCTAAAACAAATAAGCGTAGCTTGGAATATTTTGATTTGGACACCAGTTGGAATGGTAATAGTTTTTTTAGGTGATATAATTAAAGATCAAATAGAAAGATTGTTCTTAAGATGAAAAAATTAATTTTCCTTATTGGTTTTGTTTTAATATTTTTAAGTTTTGGTTTTACTTTGGGAAATATAGAGATAAAGCCAGGTGAAGTTTTTGTTACTTGGTCTGAAGCTACTATTTCAGTTTGTCCTCCGGGAATTTTTGGTAAAGAAGCTTGCGAATTTATTGGTTTGTTAGAATTTATTCAAAGGATTTGGAATTTTTATCTTTACATAGCTCCTTTCGTTTTAACTTTCTTAATTATTTTAGGGGGTTTTTATTTTCTTTTAATAACTTTTAAACCAGAAATGAGAAATATAGGTTGGGGATATATAAAAAATGCTGTGATTGGTTATGTTTTGCTTCTTATTATTTCAGGTGTTTTTACAATGATTAGATTTATTTTTGGAGGTCCAGAATTTTAACAATTTTTATTTTATTTTTTGAAAAACGTTATTTAAAATTAATAAAAAGTTTAATAATATAAAGGTCGAAAAATTGAAAAAGGATCTTTTAAATTAATGAGGCAATTAATTTTAATTTCATTTATTGGTTTAATGGTTTTTAACTTTGTTTTTGCCCAACCAGATGGTGTGCCTAGAGATATACCATATATTGGAGACTGTCTTACAACATATAGCGAAATTCCTCCAAAAATTGGTTGTATTGCTAGAAAATTAGGTCAATTATTAGCTCTTGTGGCTTTTGTTGTCTCAGTTGTAATGTTCTTTTTAGCTGGTTTTGATTTTCTTACGAAAGGTGAGGATGAAAAGGCCACTAAAGCTGCTAGAACTAAACTAATTTATGCCGCAGTTGGACTTGTTGTTGCTATTCTATCATTCGCCCTATCTTTTGCTGTTGCTAGATTGTTGGGTTACGTACCACCAGGCGCTTAATGATAATATTTGAATTTTAAGTGAGATAATATATGTTTTATGTTTTAGCTCAAATAGAAGAATTTCCTACATCCCCTCCTATTTTATGCAGTGAAGATTTTTGGGGTTGTTTTAATTTTTTGTTTTTATTGGTCCTAAAAAGTGGAGCTACTCTTGCTTTTGCTTTAAGTGTGATAATGATTGGATGGGCTGGTTTTTTGTATATGACAAAACCTGAGAAATCTCAAGAAATTCATAAAAGACTTCTTTGGGGAGCTATCGGATTTATTGTTGCTATTTTATCTTTTGCTATTGTAAAATTTTTTGAAAGGTTGATTATTCCAACACCAGAATCTTCGTTTTTTTACCCTCTTTTTTTTAGCTTAAATTTAATTAATTTTGTTTTTGCTCAAGAAGAACCACCTTCAGAATTAAATTGTGGAGGAATAAAAATACCCTCAATCTTAGAAACTACTTCCCCTGTTTTAGAAGAAAATTACTGGTTTATTTGTACTGTTTATATTGCTAAAGTTATTTTAACTCTTATTTATAGACTCCTTTTTGTTTTAGCAACCATTTATCTTTTGTGGACAGGAATTCAATATGTGACCAAACCGGAAAAATCATCTGAATTACACAAAAATTTTCTATATATTGCTATAGGAATAATTATAGGTATATTTTCTTTTACTATTGTTCAATTAATTAATCTCTTTTTTAGAACTGCATTTTAAAAATTAAATAGAAAATGAGTCCAAACGACTTAGTTGATCCTAGAGTTAGAGATAGAATACTTCTAGACAATATTGATAACAATATAATTGATCCAAGGCTTTTAGAATTTTTTAATAAAATAATAAGCACTGCTTTTTGGCTTTTTTTAGTTATACTCCTCTTTATAATTATTTATTTTGCTTTAAAATACATTACAGGTGGTAAAAAGGGAGCCGAAGAAATTCATTCAAGATTTATTCCTATTATTATTGCTGTTATTTTGATATTTTTTGCTTTTACCATTCCAATAATTGTCAAAGGTTTCTTTAAGACATTTTTTGGAGAAGAGTAATAAAATTTTGTAAAATTTTTTAGAGGGCAGGTGGCGGAACTGGAAGACGCGCAGGGCTTAGGACCCTGTGGTTTCAAGCCGTGAGGGTTCGAATCCCTCCCTGCCCATGCCCCCATCGTCTAATGGTGAGGACACCAGCTTCTCAGGCTGGAAATACCGGTTCGAATCCGGTTGGGGGCGATAAAAA
>JAUQOT010000012.1 GCA_030550735.1 Patescibacteria group bacterium | reverse complement strand
GTCCTGTCTTATTTTGAATAGGAGCAACAGCCTCGGTTCTAAAAGTTAGATGATATTTTTCATATTCTTTTTCCCAAAAAGATTTTACAACCGGATCTTTAAGATTGCTTACAACTCTTTTTCTAAAATCATCATCACTAAAGAGTCTGTTAATATCTAGAAAAGTAGCGCCAGGAAATTCCAAAAGACTTAAAAGTGCATTTGTTAAAAGATATTCCATTCTTGCTGACCAAGCATCAACCCAAATTTTTTTGAAAACAGATAAAATACTTGAGACTACTAAATGTCTTTTTTCATAACTAACATTTTCTAGAGCATTAAAACCAAAAGGATGATTAAAATCAGCTGGATTAAGATAAATAACATCTTCAATTCTTTCATTAGGTATATAATTTAAAAGAATTTTTACCGCATCACCGTGAGGATCAAAAAAAGCTAACCCCTCACCATTTTTGATATCCTGAATAATCATATTTAAAAGAAGAGTTGTTTTGCCCGTTCCTGTTTTCCCAATTATATAAACATGTTTTCGCCTGTCCTCTCTTTTGATTCCAAAAACTAAATCCCTTTCTCTATATATAATTTTTCCTAAAACTAAAACATTCTCCATAAATAAATTATATTAGAGAAAAGGTAATTGCGGTAATCCTGTTTCTTCGTGAGTTTTTTCTATCCCTAAATAACCTTCAAAAGGGTGATGAAAAATAGTAGCTAGTTCAGATGAGTTTAAAACAAAACCATAAGGTTTAGGAATAACATCTTTTAATTTTTTTATTCTATCGAAATTAATAAATTTTAGAAGAAAAATTTTAAAATTTGAAAAAAGTTCATAATGAGGAACATCATGGGTAATTAGAGGAACAAAACCGTTTAAATCTTCTGTACTAAAATGATTTAAAGCTCCCCTAAGTTCTCCGATTACTTTTCCAGATTTTTGGACAAAAATTTCTCTTGGTGCTAAATAAACAGCTTTAACGGAAGAAAGAAACCCGAATTTTTTTATTTTATTTTGAATATTTTCAAGAAGCTCTCTTTGTTGAGGTGTTAATTTTTGAATGTTAAATTCAAAAGGTTTTGGTTCTGGTGCTTTTTTCCACTCGGGGTATTTATAGATCGCCTTTAAAAGGTTAAGAATAAATTCTTCAATTTCTTCTCTAAGAGTAATTGTAGGAGGCGGTGGTGGTTTTCCAATAATATAATCTAAAGCTGCTTGCCCTCTTATTATCCAAGCAGCTCCATATTTTTCATCGTCTCCTAAAACAGGTAAAATAACAAAACTTAAAATTAACCACTCTTTATTAGAAATGTCTTCTTTTAATTCCCAAAAAGCAGATGCTGGATCTATTCTTTCTTCAGGGGGAAGTCTTTCTAATAATTCATAAGTTTTTAGGGGAATATAATCGGGTTTTTTAAGATTAAAAGATAGAATGACGGTTTCATAAAAAGAATTGGGGACGCTGAAATTAAATTTTTTCCATGGGTTTTCTATTTCTTTAAGTTTTAATTTTGGATAGCTTGTGTAAAAAGAGGATTTAACTAATTCTTTTTGATCAATCGGCGTTCCTATAACAAATCTTATTTTTCTATCATGAAACCACAGATAAAGAACATAAGAAAAAGGTACTTTTCCTTGAATAATTTCTTCTATTCTTTTTATTTTTTTTGCTGAGACATGAAGATTATTAAAAACAATTTCCATTAATTTTGGTGTTTTTAAGGTAACTTCGGGAAAAATTATTTCAAAAAAAACATAGTTAAAATTCTTTTTTATATAATCCCCTCTTTTATTATCAAGATATTTTTCCCAAACTATTTGAGTAAGAAAAAAAGGCAGAAAAATCCACCATAGACTTAAAAAAAAATTAATAATAAAACCTAAAATATCTATCATTTTTCTTTGTTAATTTTTATAATATTTCCTTCAATGTTAATTAACCCTTGTTTTTGCATTCGGTAGAGATAAATACTTAAAGTTGAGGGTTTTACAATCTTTTGTGAATTTATAAATTCATAAACTTTTTGGAAAGACACCTCTTTATTTTTAAGAATAAAATTCTTTAAAACATCAAAAATTTTTCCTTCCTCAAATCCCCATTCTTTTAAGGCATAAGTTCCTCTTCCAACGAAAACAAAATCAGAGTTTTTTATAAGTTCGTTTTTAATTGATTCTAAAGAGTATGGTTTTTTCCAGATGGGATGTAAAAATTCATCTTCAATTTGAGTGATTTGATTTATTTTTTTATGAATTTCTGAAAAATGAAGCGGTCTATTTTCTGACTTTAAAATTAGATATATTTTGTGTTTAAGAGATGTTGGAACAATAAAATAATTTTTTATAAAACCCCAAAAATTAAAGGGATTTTTATGAAGATGTCTTATTATTCTTATTAAATTAATTAAGCTTTCGAAATTTTTTTCCTGAATTTTATGAATTTTTATTTCTTTTAAAATCAAGTGAAAAAGTTCATCCTCAGAAAAAATTTTTTGATGATTCTCTATAAGATGAATATATATTTTTTTTAATATATGTTTTAAAAAAAGGGAATAGTTTTTATCTTTAGCGTAAAAACTTTTTAAAAAGTCATCCCCAGGATAATAACCAATATCTTCGTGATGAATTAAAAAAAACCTAATAATTTTTTCTTCACCAGCTTTAATTAATTTATTTTTTATTAAAATATGATAAAAATAGTATTCTTCCTGAACACCGATCGGTTTGAGAAATTGTTTTGTTTTTTGAATAAAATCTTTAATTTCTGAATGTGAGTTTATTATTGGTTTAATTTTTTGAATTGCTTGGTTTTGGATTTGTCTTACTCTTTCTCTTGTAATTCCTAGTTCTTTTCCTATGCTTTCTAATGTTTCAATTTCTCCTCCACGAAGACCATATCTTTTTATGATTGTTTCTCTTTCTTTAGGATTCAAATTTTGAATTATCTCCTCGACAATTTTTTTCATTTTTAAATTAAATAAATTTTATAATATTTTTTTCAAATTTAAATTTTATCACATAAAAAAAGAGGGGTCAATTATCGACCCCTCTTTCTTAATTTCTATTTAATTAAGGAATTTTAATTAGGTTATTAAAATTTTATTGACTAACGGGTGTTTGAGAAGTGGGTGTTTCTTCTTCAGGAGCAACAGATTCAGGAACTCTTGGTTCAACAGGAACTGGAGAAGGAGGTGTAACTAACCCCCTGCTTCTATTAAAGTACCAATAAGTAACACCTCCTAAAACCAAAAGAACAGCAACAATAACAGCTATCATTACTTTCTTATTTTGAAAATTAAGCATTAAATTTAAGTCTTTTTAATTCTCGACCACCGTCTTTTTAAATTATAACTTTAAATTTGACTTAAAAAAATTCTAAATGTTAAAATTAAAAAAAAAAAAAAATGAGAAATGTTATCCTTTTAACTATTTTTTTTGTAATTATTATTATTTATTTATTTATTTTTACTAATCCTAATATTTATTATAAAACCGTTGATTTTATCAGAAATTATTTATTTTATCACCGTTGACTTTTGGGTGATAACATGGTATACTATAAATAGATATAAGGGTCGTGATTAAGAAATTTATTAAATCATGTCCCTTCTTAAAAAATGGGATCCTTTTCAAGAATTTATTAATCGTTTTTTTGAAGAAGATTTTTTCCCAGTTCCCTCCTTTTTTTCTAAACCATTTTTAGCTACTGATGTTTATGAAAAAAATGGTAATGTTGTTGTTGAAATGGAAGTACCTGGTTTCACTAAGGACGATATCGAAATTAATTTTTTTGAAAATTATTTAAAAATCGAAGGTAAAATTCAAAAAGAAAAAGAAGAAAAAGAAAGAAATTATTGGCGCAAAGAAAGAAAAGCAAGTTCTTTTGTAAGAGTTATCCCTCTGCCGGTCGAGGTCGATGTTGATAAGGCTGAAGCTTTTTTAGAAAAAGGAATTTTAAGAATTGTTCTTCCTAAGGTTTCTGAAGATAAAACACCTGGAAAAAAAATAGAGATTAGATAATGCTTAATAAAAAAGAAAAATTAATTTTCTATGAACTTGTAAGAAATTATATTTTTGAAGGAAAGCCACAAGGTTCAAAACTTTTAGCTAAAAAACTTACCTTCAAAATACCCCCTTCAACTCTAAGATTCTATTTCAGAAAGCTTTTCCGGAGAGGATTAATAGTAAAAATAGGAAAATATGGTGGACGAATTCCAACTGATAAAGGTTGGAAATATTATATATTTAATTATAAAAACTCACCAGAAATAAAAATTGAAGAAAATCAAACAGAAAAACTTATTGAAAAATTTATAAAATTAACTAATAACATTTGTATCTACAAAGAAAAAAATAAATTTAAGTTTTTAGGATTGAATAATATAGCTAAGTTGATCGAATTAGAAACCAAAGAGACCATTGAAGATATATTAGGTTTAATAGAAACAATTGATAAAATTGATGATGTACCAAAGCATAAATTAATTATTAAGCTTGGTTCAGAAATAGAGTCTTCAAAAAGTAAAAACTTATTTTTCGCCATTTTAAAGAATCATAAAAAAACAATTTGTTTTTTGGGTCCTAAAAGGAATTATTATCATACTTTATGGTCGATATTAAATAAATTGATTTCTCTTGATGAGCGGAAATAGAGAAGAACAACAATTACCATCTTTAGAAGATACAATCCAAGAATTAACCAAAAGAATTGAGGAATTAGAAAACGAAAAAAAGCAATATTTAGAAAGTTTACAAAGGGCTAAAAGCGATGTTTTGAGAATTAAGGCTGAATATGAGATGAAAGCTAAAGAAACTGAAGAAACTGCTAATGCTAATCTTATTTACTATCTCTTAAATGTTTTAGATTCTTTTGAGCTTGCTTTTAATAATTATCCAGAAAATGAAATTAAAAAAGGTTTTTTTCTGATTTATTCTCAACTTAAAGATATTTTAGAAAAATTTGGTTTGGAAGAGATTAACCCCGTTGGCTTAAAGTTTGATCCATCTTTTCATGAGGCTATTTCTTCACAAAAATGCGAAAAAGAATCTTGCACTGGCGAAGATGACGGATTAATTGTTGAGGTTCTAAGCAAAGGATATTTTCTTAAAGGTCGACTTTTAAGACCAGCAAGAGTTAAAACAATTACTCACTAAAATGGCTGGAAGAATTATTGGAATTGATCTAGGAACAACTAATTCAGTAGTAGCTATTGTCGAAGCTGGTACTCCTCGTGTTTTAGAAAATAGAGAAGGCTCAAGACTAACGCCATCTGTGGTAGCTATTTCAAAAAGCGGAGAAAAACTTGTTGGAATTTTAGCAAAAAGACAAGCAATTACTAATCCTAAAAATACAATTTTTTCTGTTAAAAGACTTATAGGAAGAAGATTCACTGATCCAGAAGTTCAAAAAGCAAAAAAGATTTTACCCTATGAAATTCGAGAAAGCGAAAACGGTGGAGTTGAAGTTAAAATGGGTGATAGATGGTATAAACCGGAAGAAATATCGGCAATGGTTCTTCAAAAGATAAAATTAGATGTTGAAGAAAAATTAGGAGAAAAAATTGAAGAAGCTGTAATTACTTGTCCAGCTTATTTTGATGATTCTCAAAGAGCTGCTACGAAAGCTGCTGGTGAAATTGCTGGTTTGAATGTTAAAAGACTTCTTCCTGAACCAACAGCTGCTGCTTTAGCTTACGGTCTTGACAAAAAAACAAATGCAAGAATTTTGGTTTATGATTTTGGTGGAGGTACTTTTGATATTTCTGTTTTGGAGGTTGGTGAAGGAATAATTGAGACAAAAGGAATCGGTGGCGATACTTTTCTTGGTGGAGATGATTTTGATCAGAGAATAATTCAATTTTTGATTGAGTGGTTTAAAAAAGAAGAAGGTGTTGATTTAAGCGAAGATGTTTTAGCTCTTCAAAGACTTAAAGAAGCTGCTGAACGAGCTAAGCAAGAACTTTCATCGCTTTACGAAACGGAAATCAACCTTCCATTTATTACTTCAACTCCTAGTGGACCCAAACATCTTTATTACAAACTTACTAGAAGAGAACTTGAAGATTTAACACGAGATCTTGTCGAAAGATCAATAGAATTAGTTAAAGAGACTTTAACTAAAATTGACCTTAAACCTCAAGATATTGATGAAGTAGTTTTAGTTGGTGGTCAAACAAGAATGCCTTTAATCCAACAAAGAGTTAAAGAATTTTTTGGAAAAGAACCAAGAAAAGATATTAATCCTGATGAAGTAGTAGCTGTTGGAGCAGCTATTCAAGCAGGAATTTTACAAGGAGAAATAAGAGAAATTCTTTTAATTGATGTTGTTCCATTAACTTTAGCGATTGAAACCCTAGGAGGCATTGCTCATCCAATGATTCCTAAAAATACTCCGATTCCTGTTTCTAAAAAAGAAATATTTACTACTGCAGCCGATAATCAAACTCAAGTAGAAATTCATGTTGTTCAAGGTGAAAGACCATTAGCTCAAGATAATAAAACATTAGCTAGATTTATTTTAGATGGAATTCCTCCGGCTCCAAGAGGAGTACCACAAATTGAAGTAACTTTTGAGGTTGATATTAATGGTATTTTGACAGTTACCGCTGTTGATAAAGCAACCGGAAGATCACAATCAGTAAAAATAACTAACTCTGTTAATCTTTCTAAAGAAGAAATAGAAAAACTTAAAAAAGAAGCCGAACTTTATGCTGCTCAAGATATGTTGAAAAGAAAACTTGCAGAAGCAAAGAATCAAGCTGAAAATCTAATCTATCAAGCAAATAAGATTATTAAAGAATATGAAAATAAAATCTCACCAGATTTAATTGAAAGAATAAAAAACAAAATTCAAGAACTTGAAGAAATAAAAGAAAAAGCTTCGTCTGCTGAAGAAATTGAAAGTAAAATTAAGGAGCTTAATGATCTCTTAGGAGAAATTGGCCGCAGTTTTTACTCTCAAACTTCTAATCAATGAAAGATTATTATGAAATTTTAGGAATTCCTCCTGACGCCTCTGATGAAGAAATTAAAAAAGCTTTTAGAGAATTAGCAAAAAAATACCATCCCGATAGACCAGGTGGTGATCCTGAAAAATTTAAGGAAATTTTAGAAGCTTACAGAGTTCTTTCTGATCCTAAAGCAAGGAAAGAATATGATACACAAAGAAAATGGCGTACGCAAACAGGTTTTAGTTTTTCTGATTTTGGTTTTTCTTTTGATCTTTTTGATGATTTAGAAAGTTATTTTAGAAATATTTTTCAAGATGAATTTGAAAACATTTTTGGAAGAAGTGATTTCTTTGGGGTAAAGAACAAAAAACGAAACCTAAATATCAATCTCGAAGTGCCAATAAAATTAAAAGAGTATTACTTGGGTACAAGAAAAAAAATAAAATATCAAAGAGAAATTATTTGTTCAAATTGCCAAGGCACAGGAGCTGAAAACAAAAAGAAAGTTATTTGTTCAAATTGTCAAGGAAGAGGACGGGTTAAATCATCACATACAATTTTTGGGGGTATTTTTTTTGAAGAAACTCGTATTTGCGATGTTTGTCATGGCGAAGGTTATATTCCTGAAAAAAAATGTAGAGTTTGTAATGGAAGAAGGGTAATTTTTAAAGATGAGGAAATAGAATTGGAAATACCACCACGAACGAGTAATTTAAGGTTTATTTTTAAAAATTTTGGTCATGAAGACATTAATAAAAAAGGCGATTTGATTATCGATTTGAAAGTTGAAGAGGAAGAACCGTATAAAATTTTTAAAAATGGCGATGTTTTATATGAATATAATCTTGACGTACTTGATGCCCTCTTAGAAGAAGAAGTTAAAATCAATTTTTTTAACCATCAAATAACCATTAAACCGCCGTTTGAAGAAGATATAATAAGAATAAAGAAACTCGGCTTGATAAACGGTGATTTATTGATTAAAATTAAATATAATTTCCCCAAATTAAACAAAGATCAGAAGAATATAATTAAAAAACTTAAAGACGAATTAAAGAAAAAGTTTAATGTATAAAAATGCCTAGAACAAAATCAGCAAAAAGAGCTCTTAAGAAAGCCTTAAGAAATTGGTATTTTAACGAACAACGAAGAAGAAAAATAAAGATGAGGATTAGAGAATTTTTAAAGTGTTTAAAAGAAAAAAATAAAGAAGAAGCTAGAGAAAAACTTAGCTTAGTTTATAAGGAAATTGATAAAGGAGCAAAAAGATTTCTTCATAAAAACAAAGCAGCTCGATTAAAATCAAAATATGCTCTTTTATTTAATAAGGTTTTTGGAGAAGAAAATAATTGATAACGATTTCTTCAGGAATATCTTTATAATTTAAGTAAATTTTGTTAATCTTCTTATCAACAATTGCTAAAGTTTTAATAAGATTTTTAATGGTTTGGATATCTATTTTTGATGAAAATTCTTTTAGCTTAGATATATAAAAAGGATGTCCTTCAATTTTAATATTAGGATTAACCTTCATTATATAAATTTTAACTAGGGCACCAAAAAGCAAATTATAAATGATAAAATTTACTTTATTTTTTCTTTCTTGATAAGGTAAAGAATTTAAAGAATTAATATATTTTTTGAAACGACTAAGAAAAAGAGGAAAATTTAAACTAAAAAAACTTTCTTGGATTTTAAATTCATCAGTTGTTGATTGAAAAAAATTCTTTAAATCTTCCCAATTTAAATTATCCTCTTTTTCAAAATATAAATTTGCTTTCTTAATATCTTGAAAAAAAGTTTCAATGTCGTTTTTATAATTTTCAAGTAAAACATTAAGAAATTCTTTATAATTTTTTAGTTTTAAATTTTTAAGTTCACTTTCGATAATCTTTTTAGCACTCAAATAACCTTTTATTCTAACATCAAAGAATCGATATCCTATTTTATTTTTTGTTAATTCGTTTTTGATTGTTTCTAATTTTTTTTCTTCTTTAAATAAAAGAAAAAAATTGTTTGTTCCTATTTTAAGAAGATTAATTAGACTTCCAATCTCTTCATTATTCAAATTTTCTATATTTTTGAGAACAATATCTTCGGAAGAAACAAAAAGCTTTCTATTAAGAGTTTTAATAATTTTTCTAAATATTTCTGTATTATCAATTTCGGATTTTTTATTTTTTGAGGTAAAAGAAAAAATATGGAAGTTTTTAGATATTTCTCTTATTTTCTCTTCGGCATAATTTAAAATATCATAAAGGATTAAGAATACCCTAAATTTTTCCATATAGAATTTTTTATTTGACTGCTTCTTTTAAATCTCTTGATGGTGTAAATTTGGGTACTCTTGTTGCTGGAACTTGAACTCTTTCTCCTGTTTTAGGATTAATAGCCATTCTTGCTTTTCTTTCTCTTACTTTAAAGGTACCTAGACCAACTAATTTAACTTGATAGCCATTTTTTAAAGCTGAAGTTATTTCGCTAACCAAAAAATTTAACATTTCAACAGCATCTTTTTTGGTCATATTGAACTTATCGACCATTTTTTTGGCAAGGTCATTTATTTTTAATGTAGTTGTTTTTGCCATAATTATAAAAAATTTTTAAAAGCGACCTTATTTAACCTAAATTTTATTAAAAAAAATTAAAAAAACAAATATTACCTAGCGTATTCTACGGCCCTATTTTCTCTTATAACTACTACTTTAATTTCCCCGGGATATGTCATTTCTTTTTCTATTTTTTGAGCTATTTCTTTGGCTAATTTATACATTTCTAAATCAGATACTTTTTCGGCAGTTACAAAAACTCTTAACTCTCTTCCCCCATGGATAGCAAAAGCCCTTTCTACCCCATTAAAAGAAAAAGCAATTCTTTCCAATTCTTGAAGTCTTTGAAGATAAATTTCAGTCGTTTCTCTTCTTGCTCCTAATCTACTTCCGGAAATAATATCAGCTGCAAGAACAATATATGCTTCGGGAATAGCAAAAGGATAAGTTTCATGATGAGACCTCATGGCGAGAATAACTTTTTCTTCAATCCCACATTTTTCTAAAATTCTTATGCCAATTTCTAAATGATCACCCCCAATCTCATGGGTTACTGCTTTTCCAATATCATGAAGGAATCCAGCTTTTTTAGCTGTCTGACTATCTAGTCCAAGTTCCTCAGCTATCATTCTTGAAAAGGTGGCTACTTCAATTGAATGTTTAAGAATGTTTTGTCCATAACTATATCGATACTTTAACCTTCCCATTAAAAGCATTATTTCCTCAGGTAAATCAAAAATACCAACCTCATAACTTGCAAGTTTTCCAGCTTCAGCTATTTCTTTTTCTACTTCCCTCTTTGCTTCTTCAAGTTTTTCTTCAATTGTAGCCGGATTTATCCTCCCATCTTTTATTAATTTTTCTAAAGCCATTCTGGCGATTTCTCGTCTAACCGGGTCAAACGAAGATAAGACAACAATATCAGGTGTTTCATCAATAATAATTTCAACACCAGAAATATTTTCAAAATGTTTAATATTTCTTCCTTCTTTCCCTATTATTCTTCCTTTCATTTCTTCACTAGGAAGACGAACTGTAGTCGTTGTTATTTCGCTAACAACGCTTTTGGCATAACGAGGAATATTTTCGGCCAAAATTCTTCGAGCCTCCTCTTCAATAATATCTTTTGCTCTAAGTTTTAATTTTGTAAGCAAACGAAAGATAGTTTCTTCGTTTTCTTTTTCTACCTGATTTAGGAGGAGATTCAAGGCTTCTTCTTTGGTTATTCCTGTTAAGCTTGATAAAATACTTTCTAATTCCTCTTTTTTTTCATTTAAGATCTTTTCCTTATTATCTAATTCTTTTATTTTTTCATTTAATATCCTTTCTTTATCTATCAAACTTGCTTCTCGTTCGTCTAATATTCGTTCTTTTTGAAAAAGCTTATTTTCTTTCGATTCTAAATCTTCTAGAAGTCTTTCCCTTTCTTTTTTGGCTTCTTCAATTATTTCTAACGATGTTCTTCTAGCTTCTTCTAAAATTTCTTCTTTTTTCCTTTTTGCCTCTTCTAATTCTTCAGATATTTCCTTTTCAATTTTTATTTTTAGCCTTGTAGACAGAAAATGCCTTAAAAATATTCCTAAAATTAAACCAATTAATAGTCCAGCTGCCAAAACTTCCATTTTGTTTAATAGTTTTTATTCTTCGACCTAAAATATTAAAATTTAGATAAATAAATCTTTCTTAATTTTAACTTAAAAATGAAAAAGATTAATTTAGCTTTAATAATTTTAGATGGTTTAGGAAAGGGAGAAAACAATTTATCAAACCCCTTTCGTTTAGTAAAAAATAATTTTTTTGAAGAACTAAAAAAAACCTTTCCCTTTACTTATCTTCAAGCAAGTGGCTTTAGCGTTGGTCTTTCTTCTAATGAACCAGGTAACTGTGAACAAGGCCATCTTACTCTTGGTACTGGAAGAATTAAATATGTTCCTAAAGCAAGAATAGATCTTGCGATTGAAAAAAATGAACTTTTGGAAAACAAAACTATCAAACAGATTGTTGATTTTTATTATACTAATTCTTCAAGAATCCATCTTTTAATGACTTTAAGCAAAGTGTCTCAAGAATCAGACGTCAACCATCTTATTGAGTTTTTAAAAATTTTTAAAAATTATAAATGCGAAAGAGTATTTCTTCATTTTTTTACTGATAGTTCTTTTTCACCTCCTAAATCTTTGAAGGAGTTAATAAATAATTTTTTAAAAATCAAAAACGAGATGAATTTGCCTGGTAAAATTGCTTCTCTTTGCGGCCGATTTTATGCTCTTGATACAACAAAAAATTACTCAATTAGAACTCAAAGAGCATTTCTTCTTTTAGTTGAAGGTAAAGGTAAAAAAGTTGATGATCTTTTTAGTTTTCTTGAAAGTAAAATGAACGAGCCAAATTTTAAAGAAGATAATTTAGAACCGGTTATTATTGATGAAAATGGAATAATTAAAGATAACGATATTGTTGTTTTCTTAAATTTTGAGATTCAAACCATAAAACAATTAGCTGAAGCTTTCTTTCTTTCTGATTTTAAAGAATTTTCTCGACCAGCTAAGGAAAATCTTCTTTTAATTAGTTTGGTTAACTATTTTGAAAATTTACCTACAACTTCGATTTTTACTGAAAAGAAAATAAACCTCAATCTCTCAAGGATTATTTCTGAAGTCGGTTTGAGACAATTTAAAATAACTGATCAAACAAGAAAAAAACATTTAACATATTACTTTAACGGGTTTATCGAAGAAGAACATGTTAATGAAATAATTAAAATTCTGCCTCCAATTGAAAACGAAGAAACTGCTTATTCAATTACTGAAGAACTTATTACTTATCTTAAATTGATTTTTAGGGAGAAAAATTTTCATTTTGTTTGTGCTAATTTTTCTATTCTTGATTTTTTTGGTCATCTTGGTGATTTTAACAAAGCAGTTCAAGCTATTGAATTTTTAAGCGAAAAACTAAAAGAACTGGTTGAACTTGCTTTAAAAGAAAATTGGTTTTTAATTTTAACTTCTGATCACGGTAATATTGAAAAAATGATCGATTTAACAAAAGGCACTAAAGATACCTTTCATAATTTTAGTCCTGTTCCTTTTTATTTAATTCATCAAAAACTTTTAATTCAAAAAGAAAAAATAATTGAAGAAATTGGAGGTTCATTAGTTGATGTTACTCCTACAATTTTAGATTTATTTGGTATTTTATCGGAATATTCAAATTATTTAGAAGGAAACTCTCTTTTATCAAAATTAAAATGATTAAAATAGAATTATCAAAAATTCCCTCCCAACCGGGCGTTTATATTTTCAAGGATAAAAATCAAAGACCCTTATATATTGGAAAAGCGAAAAACTTAAGAAAAAGAATAGCTTTTTATTTAAGATCAGATTCCTTGAAATTAAAAGAACTTTTAGAGGTTGCTGAATATTTGGAAATTATTGAAACAAAAAACGAAGCCGAAGCGATTTTTAAAGAAAGCGATCTAATTAAAAGATTTAATCCTCCTTTTAATCAACTTTTACGTGATGATACTAATTATTTTTATATCATTTTTACAAAACATCAATTTCCTAAAATTATAATTACTCACCAACCACACAATTTTAATTTTTATAAGATTTTTGGGCCATTTAGTGAAGGAAGTTCTCTTAGACAATTTTTGAAAATTATCAGATCTAAATTACCTTTCTGTAATTGTTTGGAATCTCATTTTAGAGAGTGTTTGAATTATCAATTGGGTCTGTGTTATGGTTATTGTTGCACTCGAAATTTTAAAGTAACCGAAAAAGAAAAGATGGAATATTATAAAAATTTAGAAATGATTGAAAAAATTCTTAATGGTAATTTTACTCAATTGAAAAGTGAAATTTTAGAAAAAATGGAAAGTTTGATAAAAAAAGACCAAATTTATGAGGCTCAAAAATTACAAAATGTATATTTAGCAATTAAAAAGATAGAAGAAGAAGTTCAAATTTTGAAACCAGATTCTTTCTATATCGAAAATACTCGAAGAAAAGTTCTTCTCGAGTTAAAGGAAAAATTGAATTTAGTCGATTTTCCCAAAATTATCGAGGTTTATGACATCTCTCATTTGTTTGGTAATTTTAGGGTTGGAATTTCTGTTTCTTTTTTTGATGGTTTTTATAATCCTCAGAAATTGAGAAAATTCAAAATAAAAACAGTCTTAAAACCAGATGATGCAAGAATGATTTATGAAGTTTTAAAAAGAAGATTTAGTCACGACGAATGGGAACTTCCCAACCTTATTTTAATTGATGGAGGAAAAATTCAATTTAAATACGCAAAGCAGGCACTGGAAGAAAAAGATCTGGATAAAAAAATTGGTTTAATTTCTTTTGCTAAACCCTCTCGAAAAATATTTTACGATTTAAACAAAAAACCAATTAATCTAGAAGAATTTTCCCTGCCAACTCAAAATTTTATTAAGCTGATTGATTTAAAAGCTCATCAAATTGTGTTAAAATATCATCGTAGGTTAAGAGAAAAATGATAAAAGTTTTAGAATTTTTTCAAATTATTTTAGGAATAGGAATCGTTGCTTTGATTTTACTTCAGCAAAGAGGAGTAAGTGGTGGAGCTTTTTTGGGAATTAAAACAGAATTTTTTTCTAAAAAAAGAGGATTGGAAAAATATTTTTATTATTTTACCTGGATTTTAATAGCTATTTTTGTTTTAATTGCTTATTTTAGAATTAAGTTTTAATGAGCTTAAAAGCTTTAAGAGATCTTTATCTTAAATTAAGAAAATCTTTTCTTGAAAGAAAACTTGATACCTTTATAATTTTTTCTTTGATTTTTTTATCTTCTTTTTTCTTTTTTCTTTTTTTGAATTTTAATTCCGAAAATAAAGATAAAATTTATCGGGAAGGTGTTACCGAAGATGTAAAAAATTTAACCCC